>DATEEM010000086.1:0-6951 GCA_035281125.1 Sphingomicrobium sp.
CGTCACCAGCAGGCTGATTCGCACGATCGGATGCGGTTTGCGGCGCATGCATTGCAGGTGGGGGCGTGTGTTGCCGATGCAAGACGCGAACGCGATGAACCGTTCCCTGCCGCCCAAAACCCGCTACAATGGGCGAACAAATGGGGGGCATATGGTCGCGAGCGTCGCTACGGTTGCGTATCTTGGGCTGGAGGCACGCGCCGTCGAGGTGCAGTGCAACCTCGTCCCCGGCCTGCCCAATTTCGTCGTGGTCGGCCTGCCCGACAAGGCGGTGGCGGAGAGCCGTGAGCGGGTGCAGGCGGCGATGGCGGCGATCGGCCTTGCGCTGCCGCCCAAGCGGGTGATCCTCAATTTGTCGCCCGCCGACCTGCCCAAGGAAGGATCGCATTTCGACCTGCCGATTGCGCTCTGTCTGCTCGCGGCGATCGGCGCGGCCGACGCGGAAGCGCTGTCGCACTATGTCGCGGTCGGCGAATTGTGCCTTGACGGACGGGTCGCTCCGTCGCCCGGCGTGCTGCTCGCCGCGATCCACTCCTCGGCGCAGGACAAGGGGCTGATCTGCCCGGCGGCGCAGGGCAGCGAGGCGTCGTGGGCAGGCGAGCTCGACGTGATCGCCGCCCCGGACCTGCTGGCGCTGCTCGCTCACCTCAAAGGGACCGCGCTGCTCCCGCCGCCGCCCGCCGCCGAGGCGGAGCCGCCCGACGGCGGTCCCGACCTTTCGCAAGTGAAGGGCCAGGAAGTCGCCAAGCGCGCGCTTGAGATCGCAGCCGCCGGCGGACACAATCTGCTGATGAGCGGGCCCCCGGGCGCAGGCAAGTCGCTGCTCGCCGCCTGCCTGCCGGGAATTCTGCCTCCGCTCCAGCCGACCGAGGCGCTCGAGGTTTCGATGGTGGCCTCGGTCGCGGGGGAACTGAACGGCGGCAAGATCCGCCGCCGCCGGCCGTTCCGCGCTCCGCATCACAGCGCGTCGATGCCGGCGCTGGTCGGGGGCGGGCTCCGCGTCCGCCCGGGTGAGATCAGCCTCGCGCATCTAGGGGTTCTGTTCCTCGACGAGCTGCCCGAGTTCCAGCGCCCCGTGCTCGATTCGCTGCGCCAGCCGCTGGAGACGGGCAGCGTGAGCGTCGCCCGGGCCAACACCCACGTGACCTTCCCCGCGCGGGTCCAATTGGTCGCGGCGATGAACCCCTGCCGCTGCGGCCATCTCGGCGACCCGGCGCTCGCCTGCAGCCGGGCGCCGCGATGCGCCGCCGATTACCAGGCGCGAGTCTCGGGCCCGCTGCTCGACCGGATCGATTTGCACGTCGAAGTTGCCGGCGTGTCCGCCGCCGATCTCACTTTGCCGCCGTCGGCCGAGGGCAGCGCCGAGGTCGCGCGGCGAGTCGCCGCGGCGCGGCAGGTTCAGGCGGACCGGTACCGCGCAAACGGCGTCCGCACCAACGCCGAGGCCGACGGCGAGCTGCTCGACGAGGTCGCGACGCCGGACGAGCCCGGCCGCAAGCTGCTCGCCGACGCCGCCGCGGCGATGCGCCTGTCCGCGCGCGGTTATCATCGGATCATGCGCGTCGCCCGGACCATCGCCGATCTCGCCGGCACCGGGCAGGTCGGGCGGATTCACGTCGCCGAAGCGCTTAGCTACCGGCGCCAATCGCCCCGCAATTGAAAGCGATTGTAATTCAATTGAATCCTTGGCACCCCTGCGGTCGGGGTTTCTGGGGGGGTCGCATGCCGCTGCTCGAGTCTGCGTTTTACACGCTCAGGAAATATGCCGATTTCAACGGCCGGGCGTCGCGCCAGGAATTCTGGCTGTTCTTCGTCTTCGTCATCGTCGTCAACGCGCTGACCGGGATCGTCGGCATGCTCCTCGGCTTCGGCGCGGCGCTGTCCGGGCTGGTCGGCTTGCTCTTGATCGTCCCCCAGATCGCGGTGGCTGTCCGCCGTCTGCATGATGTCGGCAGGAGTGGCCGCGAAGTCGTGGTCCCGTGCGTCATGCTGGCCTTGATGCCGGTGGCGTTCGCGTTTCGCGGGATCCTGCCGAAGATCGTCGCGCTCGGTTTCCTGGGCATCACCTTGCTGGTGTTCGCGCACCTTCTGACGCTGTTCCTGAAGAAGGGGTCATCGGTTCCGAACCGTTATGGCGCGGCGCCGACCGCATTTTCCTTCGCCCGATAAATAGCGTCGTTCGACCTGAGTCCTTTTTTCTGGGGGAGCTTTCAATGGACAATCTGTCACCGATCGCCTGGGCCCTTCGCCCGCTCAAGCGCTACGCGGAGTTTTCCGGCCGTTCGTCCCGAGCGGAGTTCTGGTGGTTCTTCCTGTTCATGATGATCCTCTACGCCGTAATGTATTTCTTCTTCATCGGTTCGCTGATGAGCGCCGCGATGACCCAGGCCGACACGGAGGCGCCGTCGGTCGGCGTTCTCGGGGCTGTGGGAATTTTTGGAATTTTCATGATTCTCGTATGGCTCGCGCTGCTTGTCCCGTCGATCGCGGTTGGTGTCCGCAGGCTTCATGACACGAACCGGTCGGGATGGTGGCTTGGCGGTTATTTTCTTCTCTACGCCGTCTATCTCGCGATGCTGTTCGGTAGCATCGGCTCGATGATGACCTCCGCTGCAGCCGGAACTGGCGACCCGTCCCAGGCCGCCGGCGGCATGTTCGGCCTCACCATGGTCCTTGGCCTGTTGATGTTCGTCTATGCGATCACCCTCATCGTCTTCTATTGCCTGCCTGGGACGACCGGCCCGAACCGCTACGGCGACGACCCGTACGGAACGAAGGACCTCGACCAGGTCTTCGGGTAGGACGCGAGTTAGAAGCCCGTCATGCGGGATTTGTCGCCGATCGAATGGGCGGTCCGCCCGCTCAAAAAATATGCCGTGTTCCGCGGCCGGGCGCCGCGTGCGGAATATTGGTGGTTCTATTTGGCGACAATCATCGTCCAGATCCCGCTGACGGTGGTCGACAAGGTCACCGACAACGGCGATCTCCTGTCGACCGTGTTCAGCTTCGCGATCCTGTTGCCGTGGCTCGCGGTAACCGTGCGCCGACTGCACGACACCGACCGGAGCGGCTGGTGGCTGCTTGCGTTCTTCGGAGGCTTCGCCGTGTTCGGTCTCTTTGCCGTGTTTGGGTCGGCCGGGCTGATCGCCGGCACAAGCGGGTCGTTCACCAGCCTGATCGTGGCAATCCTGGTCCTGCTGGTCGTTGTGATCACGCTTTTCGTGTTCATGGTTTTGCCGGGCACGCCAGGGCCCAACAGCTACGGGCCCGACCCCTACGGTCCCGACAGCCTCGAAGAGGTGTTCGCCTGAGGGCATTGCCGCTTACGGGGCGCGTCGCTACCTAACGGGACGCGTGCCCCTGTGGCGGAATGGTAGACGCGCTCGACTCAAAATCGAGTTCCTTCACCGGAGTGTCCGTTCGAGTCGGACCAGGGGCACCAATCGCATTTCGGATGGTTGACGCGGAACGCGCGCTCACGCCAAGGGCGCGGGGAGGCGAGGAGCGCGTACAACCGATGCTATCGACAAATACCCCGGTGATCATCTTGTGCGGCGGCGAGGGGAGCCGCATCGCCGACGTTTCCCGCGATGCCGTCCCGAAGCCGCTGCTGCCGATCGGCGACAAGCCGATCCTGTGGCACATCATGAAAATCTACGAGGCGCACGGTTTCTCGAACTTCATTCTGGCGCTCGGCCACCTCGGGTGGGAGATCAAGGATTATTTCCTCAACGAGCGGCTGATGGATTGCGACTTCCGGCTCGAGGTCGAGGGCGACGAGCGACGGGTCGAGGTGCTCGGCAACGCTTCGCGTACGCGACGCTCGATCATCTTCGCCGAGACGGGCGAGAAGACCCAGACCGGCGAGCGCATCGCCCGTTGCCGGCAATATGTGACCACCGATTATTTCATGGCGACCTACGGCGACGGGGTCGGCGACATCGACATCGGCGCGCTCGGCCGCTTCGCGGTTGACCAGGGGAAGATCGGCACGGTGACCAGCGTCACGCCGGCCGGACGCTTCGGCAACATCGAGGTGGATGACGGGACGGTCACCGCGTTCGCCGAGAAGCCGGACGCGGGCGGCGGCTCGATCAACGGCGGCTTCTTCGTCTTCAAGCGCGAGTTCTTCGACGTCGTGGACAAATATGGTGACGTGATGCTCGAACGGCAGCCGATGGATGATCTGGTCGCTCGCGGGGAGCTCGCCGCCTACCGGCACGCCGGCTTTTGGGAGCCGATGGACACGATGCGCGAATACCGGCTTCTCAATCGGCTCTGGGAAAACGGCGAGGCGAGGTGGAAGGTCTGGTGAGCGCGACGGGCGCGCTGCAGAGTTTCGCCGGACGCCGGGTGCTCATTACCGGGCACACCGGTTTCAAGGGCAGCTGGCTGTGCCTGTGGCTGAGCCGGCTCGGCGCCCATGTCACCGGCTTCTCGGACTCGATCCCGACCGATCCCAGCCATTTCGTCGAGCTCAAGCTCGACGTCGACGACCGGCGCGGCGACATCTGCAACCCGGCGGCGGTCGCCGCCGCGGTCGCGGATGCGAAGCCGGACATCATCTTCCACTTCGCCGCGCAATCGCTGGTCCGCAAAGCCTATTCCGACCCGCTGACGACCTATCGCGCGAACGTCCTCGGGACTCTCGCGGTGCTCGAGGCGGCGCGCAGCAACGGCATCGGCGCGACCGTGCTGGCGACCACCGACAAGGTCTATCGCAACGACGAAAGCGGACGGCGCTACAAGGAGGACGACGAGCTCGGCGGGTCCGATCCGTACAGCGCGTCCAAGTCCTGCGCCGAGATTATGGCGCAATCCTACCGCGACAGCTTCCTTGGCGAAGGTGCGATGTTGGTCGCGACGGTACGCGCCGGGAACGTCGTCGGGGGCGGGGACTGGGCGGAGGACCGGCTGCTGCCCGACCTCATGCGTGCGGCCTTCGGCGGCCAGGCGGCGCTGATCCGCAACCCGCACTCGACGCGGCCGTGGCAGCACGTGCTCGACGTCCTCGCCGGCTACCTCCAGGTCGGCGCGCGCCTGCTGGCCGGCGACCGGGATGCGGCCGATGCCTGGAACCTCGGGCCCATGGCGGACTCGAGCATCCGCGTGCAGGATCTGCTCGACGCCACGGCGGCTCGCACCCCGCAGCTGCGCTTCGAGATCCAGCCGGACGAAACGGGCCGCCATGAGTCGGCATTGCTGCAGTTGGATTCGGCCAAGGCGATGGACCGGCTCGGCTGGCGGCCGCGCTGGGAAGGGGAGATGATCGAACGCACGATCGACTGGTACCGGGCCTTTTACGAGCGCGGCCGGATCATATCGGGCGACCAGATCGACTCCTATCAGGCGGCGCTCGACTGACCATGCGCTTCGTGTCGACCAGCATCGCCGGGGCCTTCGAAGTGCATCACGACGTGCGCTCGGATTCGCGGGGGCGGTTCAAGCGGCAATATTGCGAGGCTGAGTTCGCCGCGGCTGGCCTCAACACGCGCTGGGTCCAGGTGAACCACTCGATCACTTTCGGACGCGGATCGGTCCGCGGAATGCATTTCCAGCGCCCGCCGGACGCCGAGGCGAAGCTGGTCAGCTGCACCTACGGGCGCGCGTTCGATGTCGCGGTCGATCTTCGCCGCGGGTCGGAGACTTTCCTGAAATGGGCCGCCGTGGAGATCGACGAAGCGACCAGCTTCTACCTTCCCGAAGGCTGCGCTCATGGTTTCCAGGCGCTCACCGACGAGGTCCATCTTCTCTATCAGCACAGCGCTGCCTATGCACCCGAGGCCGAGGGAGGCGTGCGCCACGACGACCCAGCGCTGGCCATCGCCTGGCCGCTGCCCATCGGTACGGTATCCGATCGCGACCGCTCATTTCCGCTCGTCGGTGCCGGGTTCGAGGGAGTCGCGCTGTGAAGTGCCGGCATTGCGGAAATACCAACTTCATCCCCTTCGCCGACCTCGCGAACGCGCCGCCGTCCAATGCGATGCTGACCGAGGCGAAGCTGTCGGAACCGGAAGCTTACTATCCGCTCGTCGTCGCCGTCTGCGATGCCTGCTTCCTGGCGCAGGTCGAGGAGCACAAGAGCGCGACCGAGATCTTCGATTCCGACTACACCTATTTCTCGTCCTTCTCGAAATCCTGGCTCGAGCACGCCGAACGGTTCGCGGCGATGGCGATCGAGCGATTCGGGCTGGGCGAACAGTCGCAGGTCGTGGAGGTCGCCTCGAACGACGGCTATTTGCTTCAATATTTCCACGCGCGCGGCATTCCCGTTTTGGGCGTCGAGCCGACCGCGAACACCGCCGAGGTCGCGGTCGGCAAGGGCATTCCGACGATTGTCGATTTCTTCGGCCAGCGCCTCGCCGAGGAGCGGCTGGGCGGCCGCGCGGACCTCATCGCCGGCAACAACGTTTTCGCCCACGTTCCCGACATCAATGACTTTTCCGCCGGCCTCAAGGCGGCGCTGAAGCCCGGGGGCGTGGTCAGTCTCGAATTCCCGCATCTGCTCCGTTTGATCGAGCAAAATCAGTTCGACACCATCTACCACGAGCATTTTTCCTATCTGTCGCTCGGGACGGCCGAGCGGATCCTCGGTCAGGCCGCCCTCAAGCTGTTCGACGTCGAGCAATTGCCCACGCACGGCGGCTCGTTGCGGGTCTTCGCCGCGCATGTGGGGGACGATACGAAACCGCGGTCGCCAAACGTCGCCTCGGTCCTCGACGAGGAAGAGCGCGCCGGCCTTCGCGGGCGCGAGGTCTATGAGGCATTCCAGCAGCGGATCGACCACATCCGCGCGGATTTCCTTCGCTTCCTTCTCGACCAGCGGGCGGCGGGCGCCAGGGTCGCCGGCTATGGCGCCGCGGCCAAGGGCAACACCCTGCTCAATTATTGCGGGATCAAGGGGAACGAGCTGATCCGCTTCGTCGCCGACGCCTCACCCCACAAGCAGGG
>DATEEM010000087.1:0-4255 GCA_035281125.1 Sphingomicrobium sp.
TGCTGGTCGCGACGACGGTGATCGAGGTCGGGGTCGACGTGCCCAATGCGACTTTGATGATCGTCGAGGGCGCCGAACGGTTCGGGCTCGCCCAGCTCCACCAGCTGCGCGGCCGGGTCGGGCGCGGTTCGGGCAAGAGCACGTGCCTGCTGGTCCGCGGCCAGAGCCTGACCGAGGTCGGGCGCGCTCGCCTGGCCTTGATGCGCGAGACCAGCGACGGCTTCCGCATCGCCGAGGAGGATTTGCGGCTGCGCGGCCCGGGCGAGATCCTCGGCACGCGCCAGTCCGGGGAGGTCGCGTTCCGGGTCGCGACTGCCGAGGACGTCGAGGCGCTGGCGGCGGTGGCGACCAGCGATGCGCAGTTGTTGCTCGAGCGCGACGGCGGGCTTGCCGGCCCCCGCGGCCAGGCGGCGCGGATCTGTCTCTATTTGTTCGAGCGCGACCAGGCGGTCGGGCTCATCCGCTCCGGATAGGGAGGAAAGCCATGCCGCTCCTGCTGCCGATCCTGCTCGTCTTCATCGCCGGAGCGATGGTCGCCATCCAGGCGCCGACCAACGCGATGCTTGCCAAGGCGGGCGGCTCGCCGGTCCTTGCCGCGCTGATATCCTTCGCGATCGGGACCGCGGCGCTGCTATTCGTCTGGATTGGCAGCGGCAACCGGCCCGGCACAGCGGCCTTCGCGGGCCTGCCCTGGTATGCATGGATCGGCGGCCTTTACGGCGCCGTCTTCGTCGCGGTCGCCGCCTATGCGGCGCCGAAGATCGGAGTGGCCTCCTTGATCACGATCGGAATCGCCGGCCAGATCGCGATGGCGCTGTGGCTCGACCATGTCGGAGCGATGGGGCTCACCCGCGAGCCGGTCAATTTCGCCCGCGTCGCCGGAGCGGTCCTGGTGATCGCCGGCGTGGTGCTGGTCCGGCGCAGTTGATCGCGGCGGCTAGCGGGCGCCAGTCGGCGGGCTTAGGTCGATCATCGGGCCGATATCACTCGTCAGGCAGTTACCGTAGATCGGCACGTCGGCGAAATTTCTTCGGAGTTGCGGTCGGTTTACGCCGATCTCCAGGTCACGCATGTGACGGAGCGTGAATGCGGACGCCCGTTTCATTCGGTCGTTGTCGAGCATCAGGTTTTCAACCGCAGCAAGCGCCGTGTGTTTTTCCTGCTGGCTGAGCGGCCCACCGCTGGCGGGAAGCGAGCGCAGTTCCGCGAGATGCTCGAGTTCGCCCCGGTGAACGTCGTCCATTTCGGGAACGAGGGCATAGACGATGCGATATTCGTACATCGTATCGGCCGGGATATGGGCGGCGATATCGGACGAATTGGCCGCTTCGCGCGCGTGACTGTTATAGTTGCGAAGCGGCAGGTCGATAACGTCGATTTGCCGCCGTGCCATCGCCCGGTCGCCCGCATTGATTGCGGCTCGGGTCGCTTGCAACCGGTCTGCAAGACACTGGTGAACGGCCAGCCGGACATAGGCCTGGGGCCCGTTGCCGTTGCTGAGCTCCTGATTCATGTTGGCAATCGCGGCCCGGACCTTGTTCCGCCATTCCATCGACTGCACCCATTCCTGGGCAATCAGAGCGGTCAGAACGCCAAGCACGATGATGATGAATTCCCTGAGGAACTCCTGCCAGTCGCTGAATAGCTTCGACTTGCCCCGTCCCATCGCCCCCCCGCGTGGCTTATTTCACCAGCAGCCCGTGCCTCTTCTTGCCAAGGCTGATCTTGATCGGCTCGAAAGCGGCCTCGACGGTCAGCCCAGGATCGCTCACCGGCTGGTCGTTCAGCCGCACCGCGCCCTCGGCGATCTTGCGCTTCGCTTCCTTGTTCGACGGCGTGAAACCCAGCGCCGTCAGGGCGTGGGCGATGTTCATCCCGTCGCCGACCGACAGCGTCGGCAAGTCCTCGCCGGCGCCGCCTTCGGCGAACGTGGTTCGTGCGGTTTCCGCCGCCGCCTCGGCGGCGGCCCTGCCGTGGAGCATCGCCGTCGCCTCGGTCGCCAGCACGACCTTGGCGTCGTTGATCTCCGCGCCCTGGAGCGATTCGAGGCGCGCAATCTCGTCCAGCGGCAAGTCGGTGAACAGCCGGAGGAAGCGCCCGACATCCCGGTCCTGCGTGTTGCGCCAGAACTGCCAGTAGTCATACGAGCTCAGCAGTTCTTCGCTCAGCCAAATCGCGCCCTGCGCCGTCTTGCCCATCTTGGCGCCGTCGGCGGTGGTGATCAGCGGCGTCGTCACGCCATAGACTTCGGTCCCGTCGACCCGCCGCGCGAGCTCAATCCCGTTGACGATATTGCCCCACTGATCGGAGCCGCCCATCTGCAGCCGGCATCCCGCCCGCCGCGACAGCTCGAGGAAATCGTAGGCCTGGAGGATCATGTAATTGAACTCGAGGAAGGTCATCGGCTGCTCGCGGTCGAGCCGCAGCTTGACGCTCTCAAAGGTCAGCATCCGGTTGATCGTGAAGTGCCGTCCGACCTCGCGCAGGAAGGCGATATATTCGAGGCCGCTCAGCCATTCGTCGTTGTTGAGCATGACGGCGTCGGTCGGGCCATCGCCGAAGGTCAGGAAATGCTCGAACACCCGTCGGATGCCGGCGATATTCGCATCGATCTGCTCGGCCGTCAGCAGCTGGCGGCTTTCGTCCTTGCCCGAGGGGTCGCCGACCTTGGTCGTGCCGCCACCCATCAGCACGATCGGCCGGTGCCCGGCCTGCTGCAGCCGGCGCAACATCATGATCTGCACGAGGCTGCCGACGTGGAGCGACGGCGCGGTGGCGTCGAACCCGATGTAGGCGGTGACCGTGTCCTTGGCCGCCAGCGCGTCGAGCGCTTCGGTGTCGGTCACCTGGTGGATGTAGCCGCGCTCGTCGAGGAGACGGAGAAGGGAGGAACGGTAGGACGTCATTGAATCGCGCTTAGCGTCATGTTCCGCGGCCTGCTACTGCATCGGCGTGCAGCTCAACCTGGTCCCGCACTCGTCAACCCCGCCATCGGAGCCGATCAAGGTCTGGGCGACGGTCGACTATGCCGCAGCCCTCGGCGTCACGGCGATGGCCAACATGTGGTTCGGTGTCGGAGCGCCCGCCGAGCGGTTCGTCATCCCGAGATTGTCCGAGCCGTGGCGCGCCGACGAGCTGTGGAAAACGACCTGCTTTGAGGCATTTCTGCGCGAGAGCGGGACCGACAGTTATCGCGAATGGAATTTCGCACCGGCCGGAAACTGGGCCGCTTATGATTTCACCGGCCCTCGCGTCGGCATGGCGCGAGCGGACGTCGAACAGCCGCCGTACATCCGCATGGAGGATAATTTCACCTGGTGGACGGTCGGGGCGACCATCGCGGTCGAAAGCGGCGTGGAATGGCAGCTCGGCTTGTCCGCCATCCTTGAAGAGACGGACGGAACCCAATCTTATTGGGCGCTGGCGCATCCCGACCGGGACAAGCCCGATTTCCATCATCCCGATTGCTTCGTTGCGCGGCTTGCCTAGACAGCAGCAATGACCCTGTTTGGAATCGATCGCCTTCTGGAGGACGCAGATCTGCGCCGCCCGCTCGAGGGCAAGCGCGTCGCGATCCTCGCGCATCCGGCATCGGTCACTCGCGATCTGACGCACAGCGTCGATGCGCTGGTCGCGGCGGGCCTGAACGTAACCGCGGCGTTCGGCCCGCAGCACGGCCTGCGTGGCGACAAGCAGGACAATATGGTCGAGTCCGACGACTTCACCGATCCGGTCCACAACATCCCGGTGTTCAGCCTCTACGGCGAGGTGCGGCGGCCGACCGGCCAGTCGATGGGCACGTTCGACACCATCCTGATCGACCTCCAGGACCTCGGCTGCCGAATCTACACCTTCATCACGACGCTCCTCTATGTGCTCGAGGCCGCGTCGCAGCACGGCAAAAGCGTGTGGGTGCTCGACCGGCCCAACCCGGCCGGACGGCCGATCGAGGGGCTGACCCTGCGCGAGGGGTGGGAGAGCTTCGTCGGCGCCGGGCCCATCCCGATGCGCCACGGCCTGACGCTCGGCGAGCTCGGCGGCTGGTTTGTCGACCATTTCGAGCTCGACGTCGACTATCGCGTCGTCGCGATGGAGGGCTGGGCTCCCGACGCGACGCCGGGCTTCGGCTGGCCGCCCGAGCGAATCTGGATCAACCCGAGCCCCAATGCCGCGAACCTCAATATGGCCCGCGCTTACGCGGGAACGGTGATGCTCGAGGGAACGACGCTGAGCGAGGGCAGGGGCACGACCCGCC
>DATEEM010000088.1:0-47371 GCA_035281125.1 Sphingomicrobium sp.
ATAGCCAGGAGAGACGAGAATGCCGATCAACAGGAGCGCCAGCACGCCGGCGACAGCGGCGCCGGCCTTGGGCCAGGTCCAGCGATTGGGCGCGAGCAGCGGCAGGATCAGCAGCACGAGGATCGCAAGCACCGCCGGCCCAACGACTCGTGGCACCAGCGCCCAGGGGTTGAGCCCGACCTCCCACAATGCCCAGACGATCGTCGCCGCGAACACCGCGAGGTAAAGATAGGCGCCCCGAGCATCGCCGCGAATCAGCAGGAATCCAGACGCGATGAGGCCGAGCCCCGCGAGAACATAATAAAGCGACCCACCGAGCGCGGCGAGCCACGCGCCACCGACGGCAAGCACGAGCCCGATGAGTGCGAGGAGGCCGCCGACAATGAGGACGACGAGCGAACGGCTGAAACGTCGTGAGGCGGCTTTTTCGGCCATGACCGATCTCCGCAGGTCGACGAGGGTGATGAAAGCGCCCCGTTCGAGCTGCTGCTACGGGTTTCCCTGGCGGCGCTAACGCGCCGTTGCCCGCTGATCGAACAGAACCCGCAGCAATTGGTTCCGAAATGCCACCAGTCGCGGACCCGCCGCCGCCCGCGCCCGCTGATCAGGCGGCGAGCCGCACCGTCTCGCCGAGCGCGTCCCGGATCGATTGGTCGCGCTGCTCGGCGCCAAAGTTGAGGCCGTCGGCGGCGACGAACTCGGGCTCGATACCGATGAAGTTGAAAATCCCGCGCAAATAGCTTTCGAGATGCTCCAGCGACGCCGCCGGGGAGCCGGCGTCGTAGATCCCGCCGCGGGCGAGGGCGATGATCACCCGCCGTCCTCCAGCCAGGCCCTCGGGACCGTCCGTGGTGTAGCGAAAGGTCCTCCCGGCGACGAGGATGCGGTCGATCCATGCCTTAAGCTGGGTCGGCAGGGTGAAATTGTACATCGGCGCGCCGATCACTACGGCATCCGCGGACAGGAATTCATCCAGCACGCTGGTATCGGCGAAGGCCTCGAGCGTCAGGTGCGGCAACGGATGCGCGGCAAGGTCGCGATAGATAACCTGAGGGTCCGGATCAGAATTCCTCATCCGCTCGACGATCGAGCGCGAGATTGCTCGGCTGGCGCTGTTCTCGCCGTTGATGCTGGCGTCGATATGCAGGATGGTCACTCTTGCTTCCTTAGTATGGGTTTGGTACTGAGGCACGCTAGATAACCCCCATGAATTCTCCCGCAAGAACGCACTATTTTGTGGGAGAGGAACACCGAAGGAACCGATGAAAGACCCGACCAGTCCCGTGTGCCGGACGATCAGCACCTTGCTGTCGCGGATCGGCGACAAATGGACCGTCCTCGTCGTCTCCACCCTCGCGTCGGGGAGCAAGCGATTTAACGAGCTGCGGCGCGAAATCCCGAGCGTTTCGCAGCGGATGTTAACCCTTACGCTTCGCAATCTCGAGCGCGACGGGCTGGTCAGCCGCACGGTGACGCCGTCGATCCCGCCGCGCGTCGATTATGAGCTGACCGAGCTCGGGCAGTCGCTGCAGAAGCCGATTTGCGGCCTCGCCACCTGGGCGTTGGACAATGTTGGCGCTATTCACGAAGCCCGGGCGCGCTTCGACGCGCGGCAGGACGCCGCCGCCGAAGCAGCCTGAACCACCGTTGGTCGAACGGGGGTGGATCGGCGTTTCGCAGCTAACCTATGCTGGCGCGCGTGAGCACGGCGTCGAGTGAGCCCACAATCCCGTCCCTGCTTGCGCAGGGCGATGCCTACGCCGCGAAGGACGATGTTCGTGCCGCCGTTTCCTTTTATCAGGCAGCCTTAAAGGCCGTTCAACGCGGCGGTCACATCGAGATCGCAACGCAGTCTCGCCTACTCGTCGCCGCCGATTACGTTCAGCGAAGCGCCAAGGCTTACAAGGCGGCGCTCCACGCGCTGGTCGCCAATCGTCCGGACCGGCCGAATCATACCGACCGGCTCCGCCACGCCGTCGAGATCCTGACCGGCGAACGGCAATTGTTCCTCCAGGGCCCGAGCGCCCTTTACTTCCCCTATCTCGCCAACCGCCAGTTTTTCGAGCGTGACGAGTTCGAATGGGTGCCCGCCCTCGAGGCGGAGACTCCAGCGATCAAGGCCGAGCTCGAAGCGCTGATCGCCGGCGGGGCCGACTTCCAGCCCTATGTCGAAGACGACCCCGATCGTCCGCGGCGCGAGTTCCACGGCCTTCACGGCGACCGGCGCTGGACCGCGCTCTACCTGTGGCGCAACGGACGGCCGGTCGAGGAAAATGCGGCACACTGCCCGCGGACCATGGCCGCGCTGGCCAACGTGCCGATGACGCAAATCGCCGGACAGACGCCGTCGGTCCTGTTCTCGCGGCTGACGCCCGGCGCGCATATTCCCCCGCATCGGGGGATGCTCAACTGCCGGCTGATCGGCCATTTGCCGCTGATCGCGCCCAAGGGCTGCTGGCTGCGCGTGGGCAACGAGATGCGAAGCTGGGAAGACGGCAAATTGCTGATCTTCGACGACAGCTTCGAGCACGAGGCCAAGAACGACAGCAGCGAAACGCGCATCGTCCTGCTGTTCGACATCTGGCGGCCGGAGCTCGACGAGGATGAAAAGGCCGGGATCTCACGAATCTTCGAGACGATCGCTCGCTTCACGACCCTGCCCGACGCCTGACCTAGAGCTTCAGCACGATCCGCCCGTTGATGGCGCCGCGTTCCATCCGCTCGAACACCGCGTTGACGGCGTCCAAAGGCTCGACCGAGACCTCGGCCCTGACCTTGCCCGCAGCAGCGAAGGCGAGCGCTTCGCAAAGGTCCTCGCGCGTGCCGACGATCGAGCCGCGAATCGTCAGGCGCTTGAGGACGACGGGCATCACCGGCGTCGGGAAGTCGCCCGGCGGAAGGCCGTTGAGCACGACCGTGCCCTTGCGCCGCGCCATCCCGATCGCCTGGCCGAACGCCGCCGTCGAGGCGGCCGTCACCAGCACGCCGTGCATCCCGCCCGTCTCCTTAACCAGCCACTTCACCGCCTGCGGGTCGCGGCCATCGACGGCGAGGTCGGCGCCCAGTTCCCGCGCCAGTGCAAGCTTCGATTCCGCGACATCGAGCGCGGCGACGTTGAAACACATCGCCTTGGCATATTGGACCGCGACATGCCCGAGCCCGCCGATGCCGGAGATCGCAACCCACTCGCCGGCACGTGCCTCGGTTTCCTTCAGCCCCTTGTAGGTCGTGACCCCGGCGCAAAGGATCGGCGCGATCTCTTCGAGCTTCGCGCCGCTCGGAAGGCGCGCGACATAATCGGCCTTGGCGCGCACAAATTGGGCATAAGTGCCGTCGACACTGAAGCCGGTGTTGTGCTGCGACGGGCACAGCGTCTCCCAGCCGGTCAAACAATATTCGCATTGTCCGCAGGCGTCATGAAGCCAGGGGACGCCGACCGCGTCCCCTTCTTTAACGTGAGTCACGCCCGCGCCCGCCGCGGCGACATGGCCGACCCCCTCGTGCCCAGGCACCAGCGGCAATGTCGGTCGGACCGCCCAGTCGCCGCGTGCTGCATGGAGATCGGTGTGGCAGACGCCCGTCGCGGCGAGTCTGACCACGACTTCGCCAGGTCCCGGCTCCGGCACCGGGAGTTCGTCGATCGTCAACGGTTCGCCGAATGCATGGACTACGGCGGCGCGCATTGTGTCGGCCACGAAGCTGGCTCCTCTCCTTCCCGCCGCGGCCCGGCTGGGCTAGGCGGCTGCGCATGCTGAAGCCTGTAGCCACCGACCTCGATGCTTTGAAGACGCTGGAAGAGCGGCTGCGCTGGCTATCGACCTGGACCATCCACCACGCCAACCACGTCCGCGAGAATGCCGACGGGCTGAAGGTCGGCGGGCACCAGGCGAGCTGCGCCTCGATGACCGCGATCATGGCCGCGCTCTATTTCCACGCACTCGGTCCGAACGATCGCGTCGCGGTGAAACCCCACGCCGGGCCCGTGCTCCACGCGATCCATTATCTGCTCGGCTCGCAGGCGCGCGAGGCACTCGAGAACTTTCGCGGTTTCGGCGGAGCACAGAGCTACCCGAGCCGCACCAAGGACAGCATTCCGGTCGATTTCTCGACCGGCTCGGTCGGTCTAGGGGTCGCCGCCACCCTCTTCGCCAGCCTGGTGCAGGACTATCTGACCGCGCGCGGCTGGATGGCCGAAGCGGATCGCGGCCGGTTCGTCGCTCTGATCGGCGACGCCGAACTCGACGAGGGCAATGTCTACGAGGCGATCATCGAGGGCGCGAAGCACGACGTCCGCAACCTGTGGTGGATCGTCGACTACAACCGCCAGAGCCTCGACGCGACCAGCCCCGACCGCATGTTCGAGCGGTTCGACGAGATTTTCCGTAGCTGCGGCTGGCGGATCGTGGAGATGCGCTACGGTAAGCGGCTCCAGGCAGTCCTCGGCGAGCATCCCACGTTGAAGGCCTGGCTCGAATCCCTTTCCAACGCCGAGCTTTCGGCGCTCCATTATCAGGGCGGCGCGGCGTGGCGGAAACGGCTCGACGCGGAGTTCGGCAAGGATGCCGCCGAGTTTCTTGCCGAATATGACGATACCGGCCTCGCATCCCTGTTCAGCGACCTCGGCGGCCATTGCATGGAAACTTTGGTCGAGGCGTTCGACGCTGCCCACGACGACGTGCCGACCCTATTCATCGCGTGGACCATCAAGGGCTACGGCCTGCCGTTCGCCGGGCACAAGGACAATCACGCCGGGCTGATGAACCCGGCCCAGATGACCGCGTGGCGCGAGGCGATGGGCGTACGCGAAGGCGCGGAATGGGAAAGGCTCGAAGGCGTCGGCGACAATGCGCGGCCGGGCGTCGAGGCCTTGCTCGAGCGCACCCGCGTGGCGCGCGAGAAACGTCCGCGCAGCTTCGGCGGCGTAACGGTTCCGGCCATTCCCGTTCCGGCGGGGAAGGAGCAGTCGACCCAGGCGGCGTTCGGCCGCATCCTGCTCGACCTCGCCAAGGCCGGCGGCGAGCTCGCCGACCGGGTGCTGACGACGTCTCCGGACGTCACCGTCTCCACCAATCTCGGCGCGTGGGTCAATCAGCGCGGCCTGTTCCGGCGCGGCGAAATGCCCGATGTGTTTGCTGCGGAAAAAATTGCGTCAGCGCAAAAATGGGGTGCGAGCAAGAAAGGCCAGCACATCGAGCTGGGGATCGCCGAAAGCAATTTGTTCCTGATACTCGCGGCGGCCGGCCTCTCGGGCGATTTATTCGGCCAGCGCCTGTTCCCCATCGGCACGCTCTACGACCCGTTCATTGCCCGCGGTCTCGATGCGCTCAACTACGCCTGCTACCAGGACGCGCGATTCGTCCTCGTCGCCACGCCCAGCGGGATCACGCTCGGGCCCGAGGGCGGCGCCCACCAGTCGATCAATCCGCCATTGATCGCGCTCGGCCAACCCGGCCTGCGCCACTACGAACCGGCCTATGCGGACGAGTTGGCGGCGATGATGGGAGAAGCGTTCCGGCTGATCGACGACCCCGCCGGCGAGAGCACCTATTTTCGCCTGTCGACCCGTAACATCGCCCAGCTCGAGCGCGACGGCGATTCCTGGCGCGAGGAGGCCCTTGCCGGCGGCTATTGGCTGCGCCCGCCCGGCCCCGATGCCGAGGCGGCGATCGTCGCAATGGGCGCGGTGATGCCCGAGGCGCTCGCCACGTGGGAGGAGCTGCGCGACGACGTGCCGGGCCTCGGCCTGCTCGCGGTCACGTCGCCCGACCTGCTTCACCGCGGCTGGACGGCCGCACAGGCCGCGCAATGGAGAGGCGGGCGTCATCCCAGCCACATCGAACGGTTGCTGTCGTTCCTCTCGCCGAGCGCCGGGCTCGTCACGCTGGCCGACGCCGCGCCTGCCTCCCTGTCGTGGATCGGCGGCGTTCGCGGCCACCGCGTCGCGCCGCTCGGGGTCGAGAAATTCGGACAGACCGGCAACCTCGCCGATCTTTACGCGGCCTACCGGCTCGACGGCGCAGCGATCACGGAAGCCATCGCCGAATTATTGCTCCGGAATGGTGCGAACACGGCGAAAACCTTAACCTCATCCCGGTAGGCGCGGCGCGTTCAACCGAGGGAACGATGACCAGCTTTTGGCACAAGGCGGCGCGGCAAAGCCAGGCACGATGCGACGCGATCCAGTCGGAAATTCGTGCCGAGCCGGCCGAACGGCGCTCGATCCGGCGTGACTCGCCGCCGTCCGCCGCGCTGGAGTCGACCGAGGATTTGCTCAGTCTGCGGCTGGCCGAGGAACTCGAATATGCGCGGCGGATGCTCGAAGCCATGGGCGACGAGCTGTCGTCCGACCGGCTCCTGCTGTCGCGCCACGTGACCGCGCTCCAATCGATCGACGTCGTCGGCCAGGTCCTCGGCCATGTCGCGACCGTGATCCGGGCGAGCGATCCGCGCGGCGCCGTGGAGCGCATCGGGATGAACGAGCTTAAGGCGCGGCTCAAGCGCACCCGGATCGACTGACTTTGCATTGCGCGTCCGCTCGCTTAGAGCGGGCGGATGCCGGGGCGTTATTTCGACGAGTGGCAGGTCGGCGACACGATCGCCCACGCCGTGACGCGCACCGTCACCGAGACCGACAACGTCCTGATCTCGACGCTCACCCACAACCCGCAGCCGATGCACCTCGATCATGAAGCGGCCGCCAAATCCGAGTTCGGCAAGCCGCTGGTCAATTCGGTCTACACCTTCGGCCTGATGATCGGGGTCAGCGTCGAGGACACCACGCTCGGCACCCTGGTCGCGAACCTCGGCTATGACGCGCTGAAGTTCCCGAACCCGGTCTTCGCCGGGGACACGTTGCGCAGCGAGAGCGAGTGCATTGCCCTGCGCGAGAGCAAGTCTCGGCCCAGCGCCGGCATCGTCACCTGGGCGCACCGCAGCTTCAACCAGCGCGGGGAGCTCGTGTGCGAATGCACCCGCACGGCGCTGATCCAGAAGAGGCCATGAGCGAGCCGCGCAGCTGGCTGTTCGTCCCGGCGGACAGCGAGAAGAAAGTCACGAAGGCACTCGACAGCGAGGCCGACGCGGTCATCTTCGACCTGGAGGACAGCGTCGCGCCCGCGCAAAAGGCCGTCGCGCGCGACATCCTCAAGGGCCTGCCCAAGCGGTCGAACGGGCCGCAATGGTGGGTGCGGGTCAACCCCATCGGGAGCGAGTTTCACAAGGACGACTTGAAGCTGATCGGCAGCGCCTACGTCCACGGAATCGTCCTGCCCAAGAGCGAAAGCGGCGCTGACGTCATTCAGCTATCGCACCGCACCGGGACCATTCCCGTCCATGCGATCGTCACCGAGACGGCGGCGAGCCTGTTCGGGCTCCTTTCCTACCGCGATCCAGCCTCGCCGCTGGTCGCAATGAGCTGGGGCGCGGAGGACCTGTCCGCGGCGCTCCGCGCCTCGTCCAAATATGACGCGGACGGGACGCTGAGCTTCACATACCGCCTCGCCCGGTCCCTATGCCTTGCGGGAGCTGTCGCCGCCGGGGTTCAGCCGGTCGACGGCGTGTTCGCAGACTTTAAGAACGAGGCAGGCCTCAAAGCCGAGGCCGAGGCCGCGCGGCGCGAGGGGTTCACCGGCAAGCTCGCGATCCATCCCGCGCAGGTGCCGGTCATCAACGCCGCCTTCACGCCCTCGTCGGACGAGATTCGCCACGCCGAGGCAATCGTCGCCGCGTTCGAGGCTCAGCCCGACGCAGGCGTGCTTTCGGTCGACGGAAAAATGGTCGATCGCCCGCATTTGACCCAGGCGCGAAAGCTGTTGGAGCGCGCAAGATAGGAGGTCCCCAATGGCCACGACCGCAGACCCGCACCCGGCGAACCTGTCCGAGGCCATGAACAAGCCGACCCCGGCCAGGGGCTGGGGGACCGACGCTGCCGACCAGCCGCTGAGGCCGATGGAATTCGAACGCCGCGCGCTACGGCCCGACGATGTCGCGATCAGGATCACCTATTCGGGGATTTGCCACAGTGACCTGCACACCTGTCGTAACGACTGGGGCGGGACCTGCTATCCGGTGATCCCCGGCCATGAGATCGTCGGCACGGTGACCGCGGTCGGAGCCGAGGTGACGCGGCACTCCGTCGGGGACACGGTCGCGGTCGGCTGCATGGTCGACAGTTGCATGGAATGCGACCAGTGCCTCGCCGGCTGGGAAGTATTCTGCCGCAAAGGCTGCGTCCAGACGTATAACAGCGCCGACTATCACGACGGCACAATCTCCAAGGGCGGCTACACCGACCATATCGTGGTCCGCGATCATTTCTGCCTGAAGGTGCCCGACGGCATGGACGTCAGCCGCGTCGCCCCGCTGCTTTGCGCCGGGATCACCACTTACTCGCCGCTCCGCCAATATAACATCGGTCCGGAGACGAAGATGGCGGTCGTCGGCCTCGGCGGCCTCGGCCACATGGGAGTCAAGCTCGGCGCCGCGCTCGGCGCGCACGTCACCATGATCACCACCACGCCGGCCAAGGGCGAGGATGCGCGCGAGCTCGGGGCGCACGACGTCATCGTCTCGACAGACGCCGAGCAGATGATCGCGGCCGCGACGCGCTTCGACTTCATCCTCAACACCATTCCCGTCAGCCACGAGATCGACGGCTATTTGCAACTCCTCGGCCGCTCGGGCCGGATGGTGATCGTCGGCGCACTGACGCCGATGCCGGGTTTCGTCGGCGCCAGCCTCATCTGGTGGAACCGCGCAGTCGGCGGGTCGGCAATCGGCGGCATTCCGGAGACGCAGGAAATGCTCGATTTCTGCGCCGCCAAGAACATATATCCGGACGTCGAGTTCATCGCGATGAACCAGGTCAACGAAGCCTATGAACGGCTTCTGCGGAACGACGTCCGCTATCGCTTCGTCATCGACATGGGCCGCGGCCTGTGAGCGAAATTGTCCATCCGGTTCCACCGGGCTTCACGGCGCGCATCGGTCCGCGGGAGCTCGCCGAGCTTCACGCACTGGCCGATTCCGACCCCGATCGCTTCTGGCTCGATCAGGCGCAGCGGCTGAGCTGGCATAAAGCGCCGACCAAGGCCGGCGACTGGTCGTTCGATGAGGCCGATTTCGGCATCCGCTGGTATGCCGACGGCGAACTCAACCTCGCGGTCAACTGCCTCGATCGGCACCTCGCCCAGCACGGCGATCGCATCGCGCTGATCTTCGAGGCCGACGAGCCGGGGACCGGGCGCACCGTCAGCTACCGCGAGCTGTACGGAGAGACCTGCCGCTTCGCCAACTTGTTGAAGTCGCGCGGGATCGGGCGCGGCGACCGGGTGATGATCTACATGCCGATGGTCCCCGAGGCAGCCGCGACCATGCTCGCCTGCGCGCGCATCGGGGCCGTCCATTCGGTCGTATTCGGGGGCTTCTCGCCCGACAGCCTCGCCGGGCGCATCGCCGATTGCGATGCCAAGGCGGTCATCACCGCCGACGAAGGGGTGCGCGGCGGGAAAATCATCCCGTTGAAGCGCAACGTCGATACCGCGCTCGAGCGCCGGGACGTTGCGACGGTCGTCGTCGTAACGCGCACCGGCGCCGACGTGCCGATGAAAGATGGCCGCGACATTTCCTACGCGCGCGTGCGCGAGAGCCTCGCGACCGAGTGCGAGCCCGAAGTGATGAATGCCGAAGACCCGCTCTTCATTCTCTATACGTCGGGATCGACCGGAAAGCCCAAGGGCGTGGTCCACACGACTGGCGGCTATGCCGTTTGGGTCACCGCCACGTTCGACTGGGTGTTCGACTATAAACCCGAGGACATTTTCTGGTGCACCGCCGACATCGGCTGGATCACCGGCCATAGCTACGTGGTCTACGGACCGCTGATCAATCGTGCGACGAGCGTGATGTTCGACGGCGTTCCCAATTATCCCGACTTCGGCCGATTCTGGGAGACGGTCGACCGCTTGGGGGTCACCATCTTCTACACCGCGCCGACCGCGATCCGCGCCTTGATGCGCGAGGGCGAAGAACCGGTAAAAGCGCACAGTCGGGCCTCGCTGCGGCTGCTCGGAACCGTCGGCGAGCCGATCAACCCCGAGGCGTGGGAGTGGTACTGGCGCGTGGTCGGCGACCAGCGTTGCCCGGTGGTCGACACCTGGTGGCAGACCGAGACCGGCGGGATCCTCATCTCGCCCGTCCCGGGCGCGATCGCGGCGAAGCCCGGAAGCGCGACCAAGCCGCTGCCTGGCGTCAAGCCGCTGCTGGTCGATCCCGAGCACAAGGTCCTGGAGGGAGCCGCGAGCGGCAACCTCTGTCTCGCCGCCTCCTGGCCAGGGCAGATGCGCACCGTGTGGGGCGATCACGATCGCTTCTTCCAGACCTATTTCAGCACCTACCCAGGCCTTTATTTCACCGGCGATGGCTGCCGCCGCGACGAGGACGGCTATTATTGGATCACCGGCCGGGTCGACGACGTCATCAACGTCTCCGGGCACCGCATCGGCACCGCCGAGGTCGAAAGCGCTCTGGTCGCCCATCCCAAAGTAGCCGAGGCCGCCGTCGTCGCCTTCCCGCACGACATCAAGGGCCAGGCGATCTACGCATTCGTCACGCTCAACGCGGGGGAGGAGGGCTCCGACGAGCTCCGCCGCGAATTGAACCAGGAGGTCCGCAGGGACATCGGCGCGCTCGCCGCGCCGGAGAAGATCCACTTCACTCCCGCGCTGCCCAAGACCCGTTCGGGCAAGATCATGCGCCGGATCCTGCGAAAGATCGCCGAAGGCGCGACCGACGGCTTCGGCGACACCTCGACGCTGGCCGATCCGGGCGTCGTCGACGCGCTTCTTGCGGGCCGCCAATAAGCCGTTATCCCTTCGTCCGGGGGAGACGCGGATGGCGAGCGTAGCGGAGTCACAAGACCAACGACCCTGGTCGATGAAGCGCGTGATCGCGGCTTCGTCCGCCGGCACCGCGTTCGAATGGTACGACTTCTTCATCTTCGGCAGCCTCGCGACGACGATCCAGAAAGTGTTCTTCGCGGGGTTGAACCCGACCGCTGGCCTGATCGCCGCGCTCGGCCTGTTCGCGGCCGGCTTCGCCTTCCGGCCCTTGGGCGCCCTCATTTTCGGCGTCGTCGGCGACCGGCTCGGCCGCAAGGGCGCATTCCTCGCGACGGTCAGCCTGATGGGGGGCGCGACCTTCCTCATCGGCCTGCTGCCGACCTACGAGACAGCCGGGATCATTTCGCCGATCCTGCTTATCCTGCTGCGCATCTTCCAGGGCATCGCGCTCGGCGGCGAATATGGCGGCGCGGCCATCTACGTCGCCGAGCATGCGCCCAACGACCGGCGCGGCGCGACCACCGGCTGGATCCAGATCACCGCCTCGCTCGGGCTGATCGCCGGGCTGCTCGTCATCCTCGCGACCCGCACCGCGACCGGCGAAGCCGACTTCCTCGCCTGGGGCTGGCGCGTGCCGTTCCTCATTTCGGTCGTGCTGCTGATCGTCTCCGTGTGGCTGCGCTTCAAGCTGTCGGAAAGCCCCGCCTTCGCCAAGCTCAAGCAGGAGGGCGCAGTGACCAAGTCGCCGCTGCGCGAGAGCTTCGCCAAATGGGACAACTTGAAGCGCGTCCTTATCGCTTTCTTCGGCATCATGTGCGCTCAGGGCGCCGTCTGGTATTGCGCTTTCTTCTACGTCCAGGTGTTCCTGACGCGCTCGCTCGGTGTACCCGAGCCGACCAAGGACGCGCTCATCCTAATCATGACCGCGGTCAGCGCGCCGCTCTACGTCTTCTTCGGCTGGCTTAGCGACCGCGTCGGGCGCAAGCCGGTGATGATCGGCGGCATGCTGCTCGCGCTCCTCGCTTATTATCCGGGCTTCAAGGCGATGGCGGCTGCCGCCAATCCCGCGCTGATCGAGGCGCAACGGGCGAAGCCGGTCATCGTCCACACCGATTCCTCGACCTGCTCGGTGCAGTTCGATCCCGTCGGGACGCGGCAGTTCAAGAGCGCGTGCGACATCGCCAAGAGCCAGCTCGCTGGTACCGGCATCTCTTACGCTGACGCGCCTTCGCCCGACGGCAGGACGATTGTGTCGGTCGGCGCCGAGCGCATCGAGATCCCGGACGGCAGCTCGCTGGCGTCGGCGGAGCTGAAGACGCTCAAGGACGAAACCGCAAAGCAGCTCAAGGCGGCGCTCGCCGCGGAAGGCTATCCGGAAAAGGCTGACGTCTCGCGCGCCAACCTGCCCGTCGTCTTCTTCTGGCTGATGGTCTTCGCAATTGCCGCGACGGCCCTTTACGGCCCGCAGGCCGCGGCCCTGGTCGAAATGTTCCCGACACGCGTGCGCTACACGGCGATGAGCCTGCCCTATCACGTCGGAACGGGGTGGGTCGGCGGCTTCCTTCCGGTTACCAGCTTCGCGCTCGCCGCCATCACCGGCAACATCTACGCGAGCCTGTGGTATCCGATCTTCTTCACCGCTTTGTCGCTGGTCGTCGCGCTGATCTTCATCAAGGAAACGCGCGGCAAGCCGCTCGAGGAATGCTAGGCTAGGGCGCCCAGTGGATGTCGATCGGCTGCTCGGCCTCGGCCAGCACCCGCCCGATCGGCAGCTTCGAGCTATGCCCGTCGGCGATCGCCTGCTCGAGCAGCGCCTTCTTCTCCTCGCCGGTGATGGTGATCAGCACGGTTCGCGCCGACAGGATCGCCGAGCGGGTCAGCGTGACGCGCGCGACCGGGGCGTCCTCGGGCAGCGGATCGGGCATCACCCCGACCGCGTGACGGCCTTTCGGGGCGTTCAGCGCCTCGTCCAGATCAGGTCCGGCGAATAGCGACGCCGTATGCCCATCCGTCCCCATGCCGAGCCAGGCGAGGTCGAGCGGGAATTTGAGATCGCCGAGCTTGGCGTTGGCCGAATTACCGGCGAGCTTGTAATCCGCGATGTCGCTGCCGATCGGGAAGACCCGGGCGCCGCTCGGCAGGAAGGCCTGAGCGATCGCGCGGACGTTCGAGCGCTCGTCGGTGAGCGGGACGAGTCGCTCGTCGGACGGGATGATCGTCACCTTCTTCCAGTCGAGCTTGGCCTCGGCGAGCCGGGCATAGATCGGCACCGGGGTCTTCCCGCCCGGCACCGCGATCAGCGCCTCGCCGCGCGCATCGAGCGCGCTCTCGACGATGAACCCGACGTCACCCGCGACTGCATCGGCGAGCTCGTCCAGGGAGTCATACTCCCACCATTCCGCTTCGATCATCGTGCCAGGTCCCCGCGAATCACCGCGGCGGTGGTTGCGCGTATCCGACCCAACCTGCAACCGGCTGCCCCATTCTGTTGAGCGCCGGGCGAAAGCGCAGCCGCTCGTGCGCGAGGTTGCACATGACCGAGTCGATCGCCGCAACGCCCGTGCCGCGGCTGACGTCGCACTCGCTGACATAGCCGCGGGCATCGATCCGCAAGCGCAGGAACACCGGCGTGCCGCGCGGCCATTGCGCGAGCAAGGCCCGGCCGAAGTCGCGGCCGGTAAGCTCGCGCGTGACCAGACGCGGTGGGCTGGCTACACCGCCATCTCCTCCGCCGCCTGTCCCGCTACCGCCTGCACCGCTGCCCGTGCCCGAGCCGACGCCGCCCGCACCGGTGCCGGGCCCGGGAACGGGCGCGGCGCCCTGGTTCGGCTGCGTCCCCTGGCGCGGCGTTTTGCTGGACGGGATGGGAACCGGGACCGGCAGCGAAATCCGCGGAGTCGGCGCCGCCACCGGGGTCGCCTCGCTCTTGATGTTCTTCGGCGCCGACCCGCCCTCCTTGTCCTTGGGCCTGGGCTGCTGCGTCATCGGCGGCGGCGGTTCCGGCGGCGGCGGTTCCGGCTCGACGTCGAACAGGCGCATCACCTCGTCCTTGACCGGCGCCGGCATCGTCCCCGAGAGGTTCAGCAAGGCGAACACCAGCGCGGCGTGGATCGCGACCACGCCGGCCATGGCGCCGCCTCGGTCTCGCGGATTGAGGTCCGATCGGTACATATCGCCAGCGTAACGCTAGCGCGGACGCGGGGGTTGCTCAAAAATGCACGAAGGACGCCGGTCCAGGCATCGGCATCGGCGCCCTGTCGTCAATGGGATCGCCGTCTAACGCATAGTGCTGGGCTTGCGCCCGCCGCCGTGGCTCGCTTTTCCGCCCTTGCTCGCGATTTCACGCTGCTTGGCCGGATCCATCGCCGCAAATCCTCGCTTCGATCCGCCGGGCTTCGTCTGGGGCATTGATAATCTCCTCCTGTGGATTGCATTTTGCCGCTTCGAAAACGTCCGGCTGTTTCCACGGTTCACGAGGCTGATGGAGGTTAGGCTGTTTGTCGCGCCGCAGCCGGAATCGGCAATCCGTAATCGAGGGGTGCTGCACCGCTTCGGACCGGAATTTCATAAGGTTAGTGCGCCCTTAACCATCCCCCTTAGGCCGACCTTTGCCTTGTCCTGCGACAAGCGCAGCCATGCACACGAAGGTCGCCAAGCGTACGCTCATCCTGATCGCCGGTGCCGCCGCGGGGGCCTTGCTCCAAGCGCCGGCGTCGGCGCAGTCCGCCAGCAAGGCCGAGGCCATCCTTGGCGGCCCGAGCGCGCTCGAGCTACTGAAAGCCCAGCAGAGCGGCCTGCCGGTGTCGGCGCTTCCTGCGCCACGGCCCGCCTCCCTTTCCTATTCGCGTCTGACTTCCGTCCCGGCGGTCCTTCGCCCCCGTCCGGCGGTCAGCCCGGGCGTCACCAACGGGCGCCCGGACATCTTCGGCAGCGTCGCCCTTCGCGTCCGCCGCACGCCGCTCGACGCCCGGTGGCAGCGCGTCGAACGTTCGCCGATCAGCGGGGCCGCTGCGACCTTCGCCGAGTCGCTCCGTGGTAAAAGCGCCTTCGAGCGGATCGAAGCGATCAACTGGTACGTTAACAAGCGTGTCCGCTTCGTCGATGATGCGGTTCAATTTGGGCGCCCCGACGTTTGGTCGGCCGCAGGCGACACCCTGGCCAGCCGGCGCGGCGACTGCGAGGATTTCGCGATCGCCAAGCTGGCGATGCTCCGCCGCGCGGGCATCGCGGAAAAGGACCTCTATCTCGTCGTGCTCCGGGACACGGTGCGCCGTTCCGACCATGCCGTGCTCGTGGTCCGCACCGCAGGGCACATGTATGTGCTCGACAACGGCACCGACCAGCTGCTCGATAGCGAGAGCATCAGCGATTACCGGCCGATCTTCACCTTTGCCGCGAACGGCGCGTTCACACACGGCTATCGCGTGCAACGCGCGCCGATGAATATCGCCAGTTCGAACGATCCCGCGCTTGCGCCCGCCGCCGACACGGCGAGCTGAACCTCAACGCTCGCGGAGCGCCTCGCTGCGCGCCTTCAACATTGGCTTCAGCAGGTAGGTCAGGATGCTCTTGCGTCCGGTGATGATCTGGGTGTCCGTCATCATCCCCGGAGTGATCGGAAGCCGGCGGCCGCTCGCTGCTAAATAGCTGCGGTCGGTCTCGACGATAACGGTGAAATAGGCCTCCTTGTCGGCCTCGTCGTAAATCGAGTCGGCGGAGACTTGGACGACGCGGCCGTCTAGCCCGCCGTAGGTCGAGAAATCATAGGCGGTCACCTTGACCAGGGCCCGGTCGCCGACCTTGATGAACGCGATGTCGCTCGGCCGGACCCGGGTTTCGACCAGCAGCTTGTCGCCGACCGGCACCACCTCCATCACCTTCTCGCCGGGCTGGACGAACCCGCCGATCGTGGTCACCTGGACATCGTTGACCACGCCGTCGACCGGCGAGCGCAGCTCTAGGCGCCCCGATTGGCCGCCCGTGCCGCGCAGCGACTGCTCGTTGACGGCGATCTTCTGCCGCACCTGGCTGGCTTCGTTGAGCGCGTCCTGGCGGAACGTGAACTCGGCTTCGTTCGCCTGACTCAGCGCCTCGCTGACCGCGGCTATGGCCCGCCCCTTTTGTTCGCGCGCGGCGGCGATCCGTCCCTGCAGGTCGACGACCTCGCGCTGGGCGTTCGCCAGCTCGGTCTGCGGGACGATATGCTTGGCGGCGAGCGGGGCCAGCCGGTTCACATTCTCCTGCGCCAGCGCCAGGCTCCGCGACAGTGAGTTGATCGTCGCGTCGGCCTCGGCCGC
Organism: Sphingomicrobium sp.; assembly: GCA_035281125.1. Classification (GTDB taxonomy): domain Bacteria; phylum Pseudomonadota; class Alphaproteobacteria; order Sphingomonadales; family Sphingomonadaceae; genus Sphingomicrobium. Next base: position 16,136 of record DATEEM010000088.1, read on the forward strand.
TTCGCGCCGTCGCTGTTCCGCCGACGCCCGCAGCGCGGCGACGCGGCTGGCCAACGCCTGGCGGCGGACCTCGCTCAGCGTGCCTTCCGCACCCTCGAGAGACGTCGACGCGCCGGTCCCTTCGGCCTGGAGCCGCATCGAGCGGGCCTGGAGCGCCTCGGTCTCGGCCTCGATCGAGCGGCTCTCCGGGTTGTCGAGACGCGCGAGCAGCTGCCCTCTCGAGACGCGCTGGCCGGAGCGCACCAGCAGCTCCGCGATCGTCGCCGGAGCCGGCGACTGGATCAGCTGCACCTTGCTCGAGGGGATGACTTTGCCCTGGCCGGTCGTGACCTCGTCGACCTGGGCGAGGCTCGCCCAGATGATGAACAGGAGGAACGCGGCCGCGGACGCGACGATGATCAGCCGCGCGCCGGTAAGCGGCTGGCGGTGCTTGATCGCGGGTCCGACGAAAGGGAGGCTGGCCATAACGTACGCTTACTCCAAGTGACTAGCGGCTGGCGACCTGCGTCGCCCCAGGAGCCGATGCGACGGCCGGTGCTGCGGGCTTGGCCTGTTGCTCGGCGATCAGCCTCGCGGCGCGTCCGCTGCTCTCGTCCGGGCCGGGAATGTGAAGCGTCCAGCCCTTCGACGTGTCGAGCAATCCGCCGACGTCGTTCGGGGCGCGCTTCAGGACCGTTCCGTCGGTGATCGGGCCGGCCTCCGCGACCGCCTCGGTGGTGAGACTCGGCGCGGTCGGCATCGGTGGGCGCATCGACAGGGGATCGCGCGGCTCACCGATGTAACGGCCGTTGAACGCCGCCGGCTGTCCCCAGGCACCGGGCCAGCGGTAGAAAATGTGCTGGCCGATGACCGCGACCTTCGCGAGCATCGGGGCCCAGCGCGGCGCGACGTAATCGGCATGATAATGGGTAGCGGCCCCGACCCGTGCCTCTACGTAACCGCCCAGCGCTTCGCGCGCGATTTCCTCGGCGCGCAGCCAGGCATCGCGGGCCGGCGCGCGGTACAGCGCCCCGTCGCAAACGAACGTGAACTGGCAAACGCCGGTGCCGGAGCCCTGGTAGACGACCCCGCAAATCGATTTGGGGAAAGCCGGGTGGCGCATCCGATTGAGGACAACCTGCGCGACGGCGCGACGCCCCTCCGTCGGCTCGAACCCGGCCTCATAATAGACCGCCTGGGTGAGGCACAGGAGCGCGCGGCGCTGGTCGAGTGCGCCGCCGCTAACCGAGAATGGCGCCGCCGCATGGACCGGTCCGCGCGCGAAGGGAAGCGCGGCGTTGATCAGCTTGGCCTGGTCGCCCACCGCGCGGAAATCGTTGGCTTGCGTCCCGCTGGTCGCGCTGATCAGCTGCGCCGCCTTGGCCTGGCTGATCGGCACGGAAACAACGTCGCCCACGCCGCGCGCTGGGAACAACGTCAGGCCGACCACGACGGCCGCGAGCGCGAGCAGCGCGAGGGTCGCATATTCGATGCGGACGCCGAAACGGCGAGCGGCAAGCGCGAGCGCGGTCACGACTTTGCGCCCCTGGGCTCAACGGACGCCTTCGCATCCTGCGGCGCCCTGGCCGCGCCGGCCAGGTGCTTAAGGACCGCGTCGCGCGGCCCATCGGCGATGATCTTCCCGGCGTCGATGACGATCAGGCGGGTCAGGATCGAAAGCATGTTGTGGCGATGCGTGGCCACGACGAGCGCCTGCTCGGGCCCGAGCGCGGTCTTAAGATGTTCGATGAAATACATTTCCGTCTGCGTGTCCATCGAGCCGGTCGGCTCGTCGAGGAACAGCATCTTGGACGGGCTGACGAGCGCGCGCGCCAGGACCAGGAGCGAGCGTTGCCCGCCCGACAGCCGCGACCCCCGCTCGCCCACCGGGAGGTCGAAACCCGCCGCGTCGCGCGACAGGAAGATGTCGGCGCCGGAGCGCACGACCGCGTCGATCAGCTGCGCGTCGTCGGCCTTGGCCGCGCCGAGCATGAGATTGTCGCGCACTGTTCCGCTGAACACTTCCGCGTCCTGGGCGACGAACCGGAACGCGTCGCGCAGCTGGTGCGGATGATACTGGCGGCTGTCGAGCCCGTCGACGAGCATTTCCCCCTCGGTCGGGGCGTAGAGCCCGCACAAGACCCGCCCGAGCGTCGACTTGCCCGAAGCGACGCGGCCGATGATCCCGATCCGCTCCCCCGCCCCGATCTTCAGATTGATTCCGTCGAGCGAGTCGCGACCGGCGTTCGGGTAACGGAACGAAACGTTGTTGAGCTCGATATGGCCGGCGCGGATTTCGGGAACGATGCTGCGCATCGCCACTTGCCGCTCGTCCTCGGCCTCCATCATCCGCTGCAGGGAATCGAGCGTCGCGAAGGCCTGCTTGCCGCGGGTGACGAGGAAAGCGAGCTGGCCCACTGGCTGGAGCGAACGTCCCGACAGCATGATGATCGCGATGATCGCGCCCATCGTCATGTCGCCTTCCTGAAACTGGTAGAAGCCGCCGATGAGCAGGCCGACGCTGATCATCTGCTGGGACACGCTCGCAAGGTTGACGGCGATCGCCGTCAACCGCCGCATGCGCTCGCCGGTCGCGGCCGACATCGCCGAATAACGCCGCCAGCGACCGAGCATCTGGCCTTCGGCGCGCGCGGCCTTGAGCGTTTCCGCGCCGGCGATAGATTCGACCAATACCGAATGCTGGAGGCTCGAATCCGCTTGGGAATCGAGTGCGGCGCGGCCCATCCCCTTCTGCAGGCTGAGTCCGGCGATGAGCATCAGCACGATGCCGACGATCGGAACGAACACGAGCCAGCCGGCAAGCAAAGTGATCAGGCCGAGGAAGAGAAAGAGGAACACAACATCGACCGCGAGCACGACGGTGGTCGAGGCGAAGAAGTCGCGCACCAGCTCGAACTCCGAGACGCGCCGGGCAAACGCACCGGTGCTGCCCTGCCGCTCGGACATCGGCAGGTTCATCACTTTCTCGAACAGCTTTTGCGACAGCTTGGCGTCGAGCTTGCGACTGACTTCGTCAATCAACCGCGACCGGGCGATGCGCAGCACGAACTCGAACCCGAGCGCGAGGATGACGCCGATCGCCAGCACCCAAAGGGTCGAGATCGCCTTGTTCGGAATGACGCGGTCGTAGACGTTCATGGTGAACAGCGGCATCGCAAAGGCGAGCAGGTTCACGATCAGCGCGGCGAGCAGGACTGGCCAGAACTCCTTGCGGACCTTCCATACCTCCGCCCAGAACCAGTGCGTACGACGGGCCTTGTCCCAAGGGCGCTCGCCCTCGCGTTCCCGGGTGGGATCGGGTTCCACCACGACCGCTCGGCCGGTGTAGGCCGGCTCGATCTCCGCGATCTTGTTCCAGGTCGGCTCGGCGAGCCCCGGCGCGTAGATGAGCGCATCGTCGCCCCGCGCCTCGAGCAGGATAGCGGCACGGTCGTCGGTGAGCTCGAGGACGGCCGGGCATTTGCGGGCCGGCCAGCCCTTCAGCCGCCGGCTGATCGGTTCGGCGCGCATCCCGACCTGGTCGAGCGCGGGCTCGATCTGGTGGAACGGCAAGGTGCCGTCGTCGGCAAGGGCCAGACCCGCGCGGAGGAGGACCGGAGACGATGGCCGATCCGCCTCTCGCGCGAGATAGGTCAGACAGTCGAGGACGGGGTCGATCTCACGCGACCGTTCCGCATCAAGCCAGTGCATGAAACTCACGAACCGTCCTCTTCACTCACTTACCTGCCGTCCGGTTGGCTGGCAGGCTCGGCCGCTGCCGCGGTCGTGGCCGCCGAAGCCGCAGCGGCCGGCGGATTCGCCATCGCCGGATAAGGTACGCTGTTCTCCTGGCGGTCGGCCGGCGGGATCGGATTGACGTTGAAGCGCTGCCGCTCGGTGCCCACGGCCGCCGCGGGCATTTGCACGCCGAGGCATTCGATCAGGCGGTTGGACGCGGCGAGGACGCGATACTGCGCGTAGAGCTTCGCGAGACGCGCCGTCTCGGTCTGCTGCTGCACATTGTAGCGCGTGTTCTGCGCGTCGAGAACGTCGAGCAGCGAACGCCGGCCGATGTTGAACTGCTCGCGGTAGGACAGCAGCACATCGTCGGTGATCTTGCCTTGCGTCTCGAGCTCGCTGACCAGCGCGGTCTGGTTGGTGAGGCGGCTCCACGCGGAGCGCGTGTCCTCCTCGGCAGCGCGGGTCACTTCGAAAAGCCGGCCGTGGACCTGGTCGGCCCGCGCCTGCTGCTCGCGCACGTTCGCTTCCTTGATACCGCCGTTGTACAGCGTCCAGCGCAGCACGCCCAGGGCCTGGAGGTCGGTCGTGCGGCCGGCGAAGCCGTCGATATCGTGCCCGGCGCGGGCACGGCCTTCGAGCGAGAACTTCGGGCCGATCTCGGCGCGGGCGGCGCGAACTTCCTCGCGTGCGGTCGACAGGTCGGCGATCGCTTCCTGCACGCGCGGGTTGTTGTTGCGCGCCATCTGCTCCGCTTCCTCGAGCGAGGCCGGCATGCATTGCGACAGGTCGGGCGGCATCGACACGGTGTCGATCGGCACCCCGGTCAGCGTACGGAACGTGATCGCCGCCGTGTCGAGGTCCTCGCGGGCCTCGGTCACGCGGGCGCGCGCCGATTGCAGGCGCTCTTCCGCCTGCTGCTGGTCGGCGATGCTGATCGAGCCCTTGGCGACGCCTTCGCGAAGGTCGCCGACGAGCCGCTCGTGGAACGTGACATTGTCCTGCGCGATCGCCACCAGCCGCTGCTGCAGCAAATAGTCGATGTAGGTGCGGGACACGTTCAGCGCGACGAACTCGCTGCGCTCTTCGACGCGCGCCGAGGCGGCGTCGGTGCGCGACGCCTGGCGGCGGATCTCGGCTTCGCGGCCGCCGCTGTCATAGAGCAGCTGCTGGACGATGAGGTCGCCCTCGATCGGCCACAGCGTCTGGTCGGCGATGCCGATCGAGCGGCGGGTGGGGTTGCGCAGGCTGCGCACGCCGACCGAGCCTTCGACCGAGATGCGCGGATAGTAGAGTCCCTGGCCCTGCTTCCGCTCCTCGCGCGTGGCGATGGTATTGGCCACCGCCTGGCGGATCTGCGGGTTGGTGTTGAGCGCGGCTTGGACAGCATCGCGCAGTTCGACTCCCAATGCCGGCGACGCACACAGCAGCACCGCTCCGGGAACGATCATCGTCCAGTGCTTCTTTTTCATGGTACCCCCTTCTGGTCGTTACGGGGCCCCCACTGTCCACACGTGGAGGCCCCGCACTTTCGCTTCATTAATTACGCGTGTGTCGGAGCGGCATCGAAGTGAACCATCATCGATTCGATCGATAGACCGGCATGCGCCGCCGCGAACCCGGCAAGAACGCTGCTGTCCCCGTTTGAAACGCCCGCGCCGCCGTGGCTTGCCAGCGCCTCGAGCACCGAATGGCCGCCGCCTTGGCTCGGGAGCGCGCTCAGCATGCTCTCGATGCTTCCGACATTGCCGCCGTGCAGCGCGTCGGCCAGGACCTGGCTGACCACCTGGTTGTGCTGGGCTCCGGCGACGCCGCCGCTGGCGAGGCCCGCCAGCTGATGCGCCGACGGCATCGCCACCACCGCACCCATGATCGAGGCGAGTGCGCCGCCGCCGTCGTGGGTCGGAGTCTGCGTACCCTGCGCGAACACCACCGATTCGGCCTGCTGGTGAGCCTCGCCGGCAAGGCCGGTTAGGCCGCGCGCGGCGATTTGCTCGGTCGGCGCATGGAACGCCGCCGCCTCGCCCAGGCCGAAGCCCTGCGACGCGCCGATCAGGTCGGCTCCGTGGAACCCGCTGACCGCGTCGAGAGCGACGGGCGCCAGGGTCTGGCTATGCATCGGCACGACACTGGTCAGCGCCGTCGTTGCGGCGAGGCTGGCATGAGTGCTTGCCACCGCGGCGGATTCCGCCGCCAGACCCGCAGCCGCGAGAGCGCCCATCAGGATCGCATTGCTGTTGGACGCGGGACGCGCAGCGCCGGTCAGGAACTCGGCGTCCGCGAGGCTACCCGTGGAACCGTCGGTGCGGGTGTAACTTCCCGTGCCGACGACCGTGACGTCCCCGTCCGCGGCCGAGTAGCGGATTCCGTCCGAGCTGAGCGAGATCGACGAAATCCCGAGCGCGCCAAGCGACTGCAGTTCGCCTCCATCGACCATTCCGTCGCTGTTGGCGTCCTGCCACACCGCGAAATTGCCGAAGTCGGCGTCATTGGCGTCGAGCGACGAGCCATACTTAGCGGCGAGTGCCTGAAGGTCGCTGACACCGTCGCTGCCGAACACGAACTCGGACGCGCTGACGTTGCCGTCGTGGTTGGCGTCGTTGACCAGGATGCCGTCCTGCGGGCTGGCCCAGGCCGTCGCGACTGCTCCGTGCCCGTAGTCGTAGGTCACTCCTGCATCGGCGCCCAGGAAGTGGACCCCGTCGCCGTTGAGGTCGAGCACCACCGGGGCCGCCGGAGCGAACGGAACAAGGCCGGTCGCGATGTGCACGCTGAAGTTGGCGGTCGCGGTCGGATCGCCGTCGCCGTCGGTCAGCTGGACGGTGAACGGGATCGTCTTGTCGAGCACGGACGTCTGCACGCCCACCGATACGAGGTCGACCTTACCCGGCGCAGTGCCGCTGGTGTACAGCTGGATATCGGCGATGAACTTGCCGGCATCGGCGGTAAACACCCAGTTCGGCCCGGCCGGATCCAGGTTCTCCGCGGGGATGAAACCCGAGTCGAACGTACCGTCGGTGTAGTGGACGACATATTTGATGTCGTCCGTCGCGGTGTACTGGATGAAGTCGAACGTCGCGGTGCTGATGTTCGGCAGCGTCGCGCCCGACGAGTTCGGGTCGTTGCCGCCCGGTCCATCGGGATCCGACAGCGGCTGGGCGCCGAAGTCGAAGAACATGAACTCGTTCGTTCCGCTGAAGATGTTGTTGTCGACACCCCAGCCCGCCGTCGAACCGTTGATGCCCGCGGCGGTGATCATGGCCGAGGTCAGGTTGCCCGTCGCCAGCCACGTCGCTTCGTCAAAGCTCCCCGTGGTGTTGTAGCCCGTCAGGACCGAGAGGTCGGCGCCTCCCACATCCTCCAGCACCTGGAAGCCCGTCGGACCGGCGCCGAAGGAGCTCGAGCCGCCGATCGGCGTGTCGGTGACGGTCGGGTCGAGCGGCGTGATCAGGTCGAACACATACTGGCCCGACGTTCCGGCGCTCGGATTGACCGTCAGCGTGAACACCGCGGTGGCCTCGCCGGCATCCTTGATGCCGTCGCCGTCGGTATCCTGGTACGCGGTGAGGACGTTGCCGACCTGCTGCGTCACCAGGTTGAACCCGCCGGACTTGATGCCCGTGACGTCGGCGGTGATGACCATGGCCGATCCCGCGCCGTCCGCGCCCGGGGTGAAGTGCAGCGTTCCGACCGCCGGCGCAGTCGCCGGATTGTTGTCGGTCTGCTGGTTCTGCACGACACCCAGCGTCGGTCCGTCGTCCTGGAAGCTGATCAGGCTGCCGATCCCGGTCGACGCCGTGCTGGTGTCGCCGTCGCCGTCCGTGGCGGTCACGACGGCCAGGACCGCGCCGTTGGCGATCGAGACCGATTCGTCTGCGCTGCCCGTATTCGGGTGCTGAATCGATAGGTACTGGACCATGCTGACGACGCCGGTCGTCGGGTCGATCGACAGCGCGAACGCCGCCGGGCCCGCCTGGCTGCCGACACGGCCGACGATCAGATCGCCTTCCTTGTAGAGGAGGATGTCGGTGCCCTCGGTCGTATTGAGCCCGGAGTCGACGCCCGCCGCGGAGACGTTGAGGCTGAAGGCGGCCGAACCGCCATCCGCGCCGAAAGACGTGCCGGTCGAGCTGATCGCGCCCGCGCTGGTCGCAAATCCGATCACGGAGCCCGCCACGTGCGGGTCATCGCCCTTGTTCGCGACGGTGTCGAAGACGGTCAGCGGCCCGGCGACGTCATTGGCGTCACCCTGCAGGCCCGGGGTCTCGTCGTGGCTGATCGAGAAGCCGGCCGTGCTTACCGCCGCCGACGGGCCATCGTCCTGGAAGCTGATCAGGCTGCCGATGTTGGTCGACTGGCTCGCCACGTCACCGTCCTTGTCGGTGACCGTGACGGTCGCCTGGACGACGGTGTTCGTCAGCGACACCGATTCGTCGTTGCTGCCGGTGTTGGTCTGCTGGATCGACAGATACTGAACCATGCTGACCACGCCGGTCGCCGGGTCGATGGCCAGCGCGAACGCCGCCGGTCCGGAGCCGTTGCCGACGCGGCCGACGATCAGGTCGCCTTCCTTGAACAGAAAGATGTCTTGGCCGCTGGTCGTGTTGATTCCCGAATCAACGCCAGGCGCGCTGATATTGAGGCTGAACACCGTCGTGCCCGCGCCGTCCGCGCCGAAAGAGCTGCCGGTCGAGGCGATCGCGCCGGCGCTAACCGCGAAGCCGATCGCGCCGGTGCCCGCAACGTCGGGGTCGTCGCCCTTGTTGGCAACGCCGTCGAACACGGTCAGCGGACCGGTGACGTCGTTGGCGTCACCCTGGTTGCCCGCAGTCTCGTCGTGGCTGATTGAGAAGCCGGCGCTGGTGATGGCGGCCGTCGGCCCGTCGTCCTCGAAATTGAGGTTCTGGCCGATGTTGGCCGTCGCGGAAGCGGTGTCACCGTCCTTGTCGGTGACCGTGGCCGTCAGCGTGATGAGATTGTCCGCAGCCAGCGTGACGCTATCGTCCGGATTGGCCGGGTTCGGGTGCTGGATCGCGCGGATCTGGTCGAGCGTGACATTGCCCGAGCCGTCGACCGTGACGGTGAAGACCAGCAGGTTGCTGCCCGACGTACGGCCCTCGATCACCCCGCCATTGTTGACGAGGACGATGCTCTGTCCGCTGGCTACGTCGATCAGGCCGCTGTTGGTGCCGTTGCCGCCGGTGATCGCCAGCGCATAGGTCACGGAGTTCGAGACGGCCGGCCCGTCGGCGCCGAACAAGGGCGCGAAGACCCCTGCGAAGCTGTCCGTCGCATTCGCGGCGAGGTTGGTCTCGTCGACGGTCAGGTTGGGCTGCGTGCCGTTTGCCGTGACCAACGGCGAATCGTCGTCGACATCGATATTGATCGTGCCGTTGGCGACGTCGGTGTCGGAATCGGTGACGGTATAGTTGATCGTGAAGATCTGATTGTTCTCGTCACCGCCCGTCGCGTGCAGGATCGGCGCATTCTGGGTGACCGTGTAAGCGCCGGTGGTGGCGTCGATGGTGATGGTGATCACCGTGGTCGTGCCCTGCTTGATCAGCAGCGTGCCCGGCGTGCTCGTGTCGTAGGTGAACCCCGCCGGCGCAACGTTCGCGCCAAAGCCGAACGTCAGCGGGGCATCGCCGCCCGAGCCCGGCAGCGTGCCGCCGGTCGTGTTCTGGCCGACGGTGTCGGGGTCGTTGTCGCCCGGGCCGTCAGGGTTGCCGTTGGCGCCCGGAATGACGTCGTCGTCAAGCAGGATATTGACCGTGCCGGCTACCGGCGTCTGGTCCGAAATGGTGATGACCAAGGTGGCAGTCGCCGGATCGCCGTCACCGTCCACGTAGGTGTAGGTGAAGGTGTCGGTCGCGCCGCCGGGTCCGCCTGTGCGGGTGTAGACGTAATTGCCGTTGGCATCCATCTGCAGGGTGCCGTGCGTCCCGACCGCCGTGAACCCGCCGGTCGGATCATTGTCCGACGTGGTCGAGCCTACGAGGTTGGTGATCGCGCCGAACCCGTCCGCGCCGGGAGCGTCGGCGTTGGCCGGGCCCTCGTTGGTGCCGACTCCGGTGATGACGTTGCCCGACGCCTGGTCGGTCGCCGAATCGGTCGTGTCGGTGTCGTTGTTGGCGCTCGGGCCGTCGTCCTCGAAATTGAGGTTCTGGCCGATGTTCAGCGTCGCGCTGGCCTGGTCGCCATCGCGGTCGGTGGCGGTAGCCGTCAGCGTGATCAAATTATCGGCGCTGAGGGACACACTGTCGTCCGGATTGGCCGTGTTCGGATGAACGACGGCGCGGAGCTGGTCGAGCGTGACCTGGCCCGAGCCGTTCACCGTGACGGTGAAGACGAGCAGATTGCTGCTTTGCGTGCGGCCTTCGATGACTCCGCCATTGTTGACCAGCACGACCGCTTCATCGGTGGCCGTGTCGATCAGGCCGCTGAGGGTGCCGTTGCCGCCGGTGATCCCAAGGACATAGGTCAGCGAGTTGGCCGCGGCCGCGCCATCGGCGCCGAACACCGGGGTGAAGGCGGTAGCGAAGTTCGTCGGGCCCGCGTTGATCGCGAGGTTGGTCTCGTCGACCGTCAGGCTGTTTTCGCTGCCCGACAGGGAAATGCTCGGCCCGTCGTCCTCGAAGTTGAGGTTCTGCCCGATGTTCAGCGTCGCGCTCGCGCTGTCGCCGTCCTTGTCGGTGACAGTCGCGGTCAGCGAGACGAGGTTGTCGGCGGCGAGCGTGACGCTGTCGTCCGGGTTCGACGGGTTCGGATGAACCACTGCGCGAATCTGGTCGAGCGTGACATTCCCGCTGGCATCCACGCTGACGGTGAAGGCCACGGCCCCGGTCGCGTCGCCGACACGGCCTTCGACCACGCCGCCGTTGACCACGAGGACGATCGGCTGGCCGGTCGCGACGTCGACCAGTCCGCTGTTGGCGCCGGGCGCCAGAACGCTGAGCGCATAGGTCACCGTCCCCGCGCCGTCCGCGCCGAACGCGCTGGTGAACGCGCCGGCGAAGGCGGCCGTCGCGTTGATCGCGAGGTTGGTCTCGTCGACCGTCAGGCTGTTTTCGCTGCCCGACAGCGAAATGCTCGGCCCGTCGTCCTTGAAGTTGAGGTTTTGCCCGATGTTGAGCGTGGTGTTTGCCGTGTCGCCGTCGAAGTCGCGGGCGGTCGCGGTCAGCGTGACGAGATTGTCGTTGGCGAACGTCACGCTGTCATCGGGGTTGCTGCCGTCCGGATGCTGGAGGGCGCGGATCTGGTCGAGCGTCACGGTCCCGGACGCGTCGACGCTGACAGTGAAGGCCAAGGCCCCTGTCGCGTCGCCGACATGGCCTTCGACCACGCCGCCGTTGAGCACGAGCACGATCGGCTGGCCGGTCGCGACGTCGATCAGTCCGGTCGCGCCGGCATTGATACCGAGCGCATAGGCGATCGATCCGCTGGCAGCCGGGCCGTCAGCGCCGAAGTTCGCGCCGAAGTTGGCCGCGAAATTGGCCGAGGCATTGGTGCCAAGGTCGCTCTCGTCCACGGTGAGGTTCGGCTCGCCGCGATCGGCGATCCCGATGGTCGGACCGTCGTCAAGGAAGCGCAAGTTTGCGCCGATCTGGACGCTCGCCGAACCGGTGACCGAGTCGCCATCGCCGTCGACCACGGTCAGCGTGCGAGTCAGCGTGATTGCGCCGTCGGCGAGGCTGATGCTGTGATCTTCGAACGGGGTGCCCGTCGGCGACGGGTCGGTGTTCGTATGGTCGATCTGCGCGAACTGGGTCAGCGTGACGATGCCGGTGTTGGTCGTCGACACGGTGAAGATCGTATTGTCCGCCGTAATCCCCGCGGCCGACGCCGCGGTCGAACCGACGATCACTCCGCCGACGTTGTAGAGGTTGATCGCAACGCCGTGCGAGGTGAGCCCCGAAGCCCCGCCCGTGGTGCTGAGCGCGTAGCCGTCCGTCGTGCCCGGACCGGCGCCGTCGGCGCCGGGCGAAAAGCTGGTGGCGCCGAACACGTTGCTGAAATTCGCGGTCGTGCTGACCGATTCCTGGCCGGCGCCGATGGTGAGCGCGTCGTGCGTGGTCAGGGTGACGGCCGAATCCGATCCTGCGATGACGGAGACGGTCGGGGTATCGTCGTCGACATTGATCGTCAGCGAGCCGATGGCGACGTCGCCGTCGTTGTCGGTAACCGTGTAATTGATGATGAAGCTGAGGTCGTTCTCATCGCCGCCGGCCGGGTGGTCGATGGCGGTCACCTGGGTCACGGTGTAGGCGCCCGTATCCTCATTCACCGACACGGTGAGCACGTGGGTCGCGCCCTGCATGATCCAAACGTCGCCGTTCGGCTGCGCCGCGAAGCTGAAGCCGGAAGGAAGCGTGCCGTTGGTCTGCAGCGCCCATTCGAGCGAGCCGTCACCGCCCGAGCCCGGCAGCGAGCCGGAGAAGGACGAAAGCGTCGGCTCGACATCGCCGATGCCGCCCGGGTTGCCGCCCTGCTGGGCGTCGTCGTCTAGCTGGGCCGAGGCCGCACCGGCCTCCGGCTCGCGATCGATGATTCCGCCGACTTCCTCGAACTCGGGCGGGGTGAACACTAGCTCAGTCGGAGGAATGAGGTCTCCGAGCGGAACGCCCGGGTCGAGCGGCGGGACCGGTACGTCGAAGTTGCCGCCGCTGCTTTGCGGCGGGCCCGCCGCCGTCCGGATCGCCTCGCTATCGATCAGCAAGGCGGCAAGGTTGGTCGCCGGCACTTCTACTCCGCCGATCACCAGCTGGGGAACGAACACCGCCCCGTCGACGATGACGATCTGCGTGCCGTCGGGCATGTCGATAACCAGATTGCGGCCGACGACATGGACGTCCGAAAGGTCTACGCCCGGTGGCAGGGTGACGACGCCGTCGGGACCGGGGATGATCTGCTGCGCGTTCTCGCTGACCTTATATTCGCCGCCGCGACTGATCACGAGGTCGGCGACCGAGCGCTCGCCCTTCGAATTGGCGAGCGTGTACTGGAACAGGTCGCGGAAGTTCGCCGGCGCGCGGCCGTCGGCGACATATTTGTAGTTACCCTGGTCGTCCATGACGAGCGCGCCGTAGCGGCCGTCCACCTGCATGCTTTGACCACCATCAGCGGCGTCGGTGCCGCCGGCGCCGCGCACTTCGATGACATGACCGCTGGCAGCCACGTCGGCGCCCGCCTTGCCGGTGGTCGTCCCGGCCCCGGTGATTACGTTGCCCGACGCCGGGCCGTTGCTGCCGTTGGGGAGCGTGTCGGCGTCATCGCGCGCCTCGGGCGCGGAATTGCTGAGCGAGCCGGAAGTATCTTCGTACCGCATGTAACCACCCCTGCCTTCATCCGCCGCGGGCGTTCCGCGCGCGGCCATCCAGTTTGTCGAGACTGCCCCCGAGCCCGCCAATTCCGTTCAACGGAAAAGGTTAACGACGGAGAATCGGCATCCCGCGTGGTGAGACAAAGAACACCGGCGACAGCCTTTTGCAAGCTTGGCACCAAGAGCAGAAGCGACGTGTGAATCTTTTCAGTTTGGTGAGTAAAGTAAAAACTGGTTAACGAACCAAGTGTTACTGGCGATTTCCGCTTCGCGGTTTTCCTAATACAATGCGAATTTCAACCGTATGACAGCATAGCCATTGTGGATGTCAATAATTCACCCTCGTTTTTTGTGCTCTATTTGTGACGGCACGATTGCCGGGAACATGGTCGCGGCGAGGGGGAAAACCTTTAACACTTGTTTAATAGCCGTGTTTATCGGATTCCGCCGCAGGCGTGCAAAGTGTTGTCGAGACGACAAAAAATGGCCGAACCTCGTCCCGATTTGGGACGCAACGGGGCCGAGAACGACGGAATCGGCGCGACTCGGGCAGGGACTCGGGGGAGAGTCGCGGCGGGATCGCCTTCGGGCGCCAATCGGCGGTTTTCAGCCGTTCTGGGCCTCAGCCGTCACGGGCCGGGCCAAGATCCTCCGGCCGGGCAATCCGCAGCCCCGGAGGCGGTAACGGATAGGGTTCGAGCAGGTCGATCGGCCGGCCGGTCTCCTGGCTGATCTCAATGCCCCTGAATGACAAGGCCGCCGATGGCGTCAGGCGTCCGGCCTGGAGCGCGACGAGGCAGCCGTCGCGCACGATCAGGTCGATCCAGGCGATGCCGGCGCTGAGCTGCAGAGTGAACTCGAGCTCCAGCTCAAGCGCGCCGCAGACGAGTTTGACGGTCGGATGCAGGTCCTGAGCGATGTCGTGACTGGCGAGGGCGACCCGCCGCTCATCGCCACTGTTGAGAGACTCGACCCCGGCGGCCTTCAGTTCGCGCGACTTGGTCCACGCGCGCGCCAGCCAGCTCAATCCGTCTTGCTTGGCGAGTTCATGGCGCAGGCGTTCGCCCGCTTTCTCACGAAGCGCGTTCCAGCCGAGTGTGCGGATCAGTCGGTGCCCCTCGCCGACCTGTCGACAAATCTCGCGACTGCGATTCCGGATCGCTTCCTCGCTCGGCAGGCCGTCGAGGCGGAATTCGATCCGGTCACGCATCGCGCGCGAACCTCAACGGCAGCGGCTCGGAGACGTGGGGGTCGCCGAACCTGCACGAATATTCCGCGCGCAGGTCAGGCAGCAGGCGCTCGCGCTTGCGCTCCCACCGGCGCCTGCGCCTCCTACGAAAATACCACCAGGTCAGGCCGGCGGCCGGCGGCACGGGCACGAGCGCCCACCACCAGGGCCAAGGGGGCGGAGGCGGGGTACCGCAGTCGGGCGGCGAATAGCCGGAGAAAGCCGCAGTGGCATCCGTGTCGCTGCCGGCAACCCCGGTTAGCGTGAGCGCGAGCGGTTCCGGATCGCAGGTGTCGTATTCCGCGATATCGACCGTTTGCGGTGCGCCGCCTTCATCGAAGCGGCGCTCCCCTTCGCCGACGAGCGTGGCCCCTTGGGTGACCGAATAGCCAACGGCGCGAGGCCCGACGCCACCCTGTCGGCTAATCGTGAATGTCACCGTGTCGCCGCGGTTTACCGCGCCGTCCGGAGCCCGCACCGTGAAACTAGCAGGATCGACGATCGTCACCGTTGCTTGTCGCGGGCTGGGCTCGCCCCCGTCCAGCGGGACGAGCACGATGCTGAGCTCGCGACGCACATCCGTCGGAGGCTCTTCGACGATCACCACCTCGCCGGTCCACCCTTCAGCCGAGTCCTCGATTATCATCGGACCGGGACGGCTGGCGATCAGTGCCGCCGGCTCGATGTCCAACCGAAAGTTGTGCGGCTTGCCGTCGCGGCTCACCCGCTTGATTTCGACCCGGATGCTGTTGCCTGCCTCAACTTTGGGTGGCGCCTGCAGGGCAAAGCGGGCCGGCGCCGGAACAGGCTCGGCCGCATTGGTCGCGACGTTCGCGACCTCGTTGAAGATCCCCGGCGGAAGCCCCGGGGGAGTCGGCTGAACCCCCGACACCGACGCCGGTGCAAATCCGATCAGAAGTGCGGCGAGCGCCGCACTAGCTCGGGCTGATCGCGGCCAAGAGCGCGTAATCCCCCCTTTTCGGGATGGTTATTTATCACGACGGGACAGCCGGAGCGAGTCAGGCGATGGCGGAGAGGGTGGGATTCGAACCCACGGTACGGTTGCCCGTACGCCGCATTTCGAGTGCGGTGCTTTCGACCACTCAGCCACCTCTCCGCAGGATTGGGGATGCTGGCCGCTCGGCGCGGCACGGCCGTGGGGCGGCGCTCTAGCAGCGCCCACTTTGCTTGCCTAGATAGGAAGCCATGTCCCGATTGGAACGTTTTCCCTTGATGGCCGAGACCTTTCCCAGCGCGCGTTTCGCGATCGGCGATGTCGTCCGCCACCGAATCTTCGATTTCCGCGGCGTGATATTCGATGTCGACCCCGAGTTCGCCAACAGCGAGGAATGGTACGAGGCCATCCCCGAGAGCTTGCGCCCGCGCAAGGACCAGCCCTTCTATCACTTGCTCGCCGAAAATTCGGAGACGGCCTACGTCGCCTACGTCAGCCAGCAGAACCTGGTCCCTGACGAAAGCGATGAACCCATCGACCACCCCGCGATCGCCGACATGTTCGACGGGCTCGAGGGAGGGCGCTACCGGCTGCGGGGGCAGCTCCGGCAATAGCCCCGAGGTTGACACCCCCGCGCCCCTGCCATAGGCGGCGCGCTTCCCGCGTTCGCTGTGCCTTTGGCAAGAAGTGCGCGCACGCGCGGGAGCCGGAATTTTCGTTGGGAAGACACAGCAATGTTCGCAGTCGTGCGCACGGGCGGGAAGCAATATCGCGTCCACCCGGGAGACAAGATCGTCGTCGAGAAGCTCGACGGCCAGGCCGGTGACCGGATCACCCTGAGCGACGTCCTCATCGCCGGCGACGGGGGCGACCTCAAGTCGACCAGCGGGCTGACGGTCGCGGCCGAGATCGTCGCCCAGGCCAAGGGCGAGAAGGTTACCGTCTTCAAGAAGCGCCGCCGCCACAATTACCGCCGCAAGAAGGGGCATCGCCAGCTGCACACGATCCTCCAGATCGTCGCAATCGGCGACCACAAGCATGAGCCGTCGAAGTCGGCCGCGGCCGAGAAGAAGTCCTCGGCGAAAGCCGAGGCCGGTGCTGCTGCGCCCGCGAAGAAGAAGGCTGGCACGGAACCGAAGGTCGAGGAGCGGCCGACGGAAAACCCCGCGCCTCAGAACCAGGCCCAGGCCAATCCCCCGGCTGAGAGCTCCGACGCTCCGGCCAAGCCCCCCGCCGGCAAGAAGAGCGCGAGCGGCGGCAAACCGGCAAAGTCTGCCCCGGCCAAAGCCGAGGGCGCCGCCTCGACACGAAATGCTGCACCTGCTAAGGGCGCGGCCAAGAAGTCAGCCCCGAAGGCGAAGAAGTAAACCGACATGGCACATAAGAAAGCAGGCGGCTCATCCCGCAACGGCCGCGACAGTGAGAGCAAGCGCCTCGGCGTGAAGAAGTTCGGCGGACAATCGGTCCTCGCCGGCAACATCATCGTGCGCCAGCGCGGCACCAAGTGGCACGCCGGCCAGAACGTCGGCGTGGGCAAGGATCACACCCTCTTTGCGCTGACCGACGGCTGCGTCGCGTTCCGAGACGGCAAGCTCGGCCGCAAATTCGTGCACGTGATGCCGGCAGCGGAAGGTAACGCATAGGAACGGTCAGAACAGGACCGTTCCCACGAGGGGGCGGCCCGGACGAGATCTCAAAGCAGATCGAGACCAAAAGGGAGAAGAGGGAAGCCCCCTCCTCTCCCTTCTTTGTTTTGGAAGGGCGCGCATCTTCTCCCGAAACTGTCATCGGCCGCAACTAACGGCCGGCGTCGAGGAGAAGACCGATGTTCGCAAGGACGCCAAGACTGTTGCTCAGGCCGGGCTTCCCGGAGGATGCGCCGGCGCTGGCCGCGGCCATCGCCGACGAGGCGATCGTGCGCAACCTGGCGGTGGTCCCGTGGCCGTACAGCCTGCGCGACGCGGAGGCCTTTCTCGCGAGTCCCCGCGACCCCGTGCTGCCCTCGCTGCTGATCTTCGAACGCACGGACGGGCCGCCGCACCTAGTCGGATCGTGCGGCCTCGGGCGCAGGCCGTCGGGCGCGGTCGAGCTCGGCTATTGGATCGCGCGCGCCGCCTGGGGTCGCGGCATCGCGACGGAGGCCGGCACGGCGCTGCTCGACATCGCCCGGACGCTCGGCTTTCGTCGCCTCGAAGCGTCGCATTTCATCGACAACCCCGCCTCGGGCCGCGTGCTCGAGAAGCTCGGCTTCGAACCGGTCGGCATCACGGTTCCGCGGATGAGCTGCGCGCGCGGCCAGGAGGTGCCGGCGCGCATGATGCGATTGCGCTTGGCGTGCGGCGACGCGGACGCGGAAGCCTTGGCGGCTTAGGCCGCGCGGCGGACTTTGCGCTTTGGCGTGGGGGCGTCCGCCGCGCTCGCGTCGTACGCGCCGAGGAAATGCCGGTCGTCCTCGTTCCACGGATGGAAGCCGGGCAGGAAATATCTCAGCCACGCCCCGGCGATCTTGCGGAACATGCCGGGCCTGACCCACAGATAGGTCAACAGCAGCCACCATGCCCGGATGGCCGTCACGCCGTCCTGCCGCATGAGTTCCAGCGAGCCTGCCGTCCGGTCGACGAGGAAGTTGCGGGTGACGTAAAGCATCACCTTCGCCTTGACCTTCCATCGCTTGAACCGCGGCCAGTCGCGCGTGGCCCACAACCATGTGTCATAGGCGACGCCCTTATGCTCGATCTCTTCGCACGCGTGCCAGCGCCACAGCTCCGCAGCTTGCGGCTCGGCTCCGTCGAGATGCCGCGGATCGGCAAGCAGTTGGTGAGCGAGGATCGCGGTGAAATGTTCGAGCGCCATGGTCGCCGCAAGATTCGCATAGGGCCCGCGCGCACGCGCGACGGCAAGGCGCTCCTCGACCCGCTGCTCGAGCTTGGACAAATCGTATCCAGCGCCGGCGGCACGTTTGTTGAACGCGTCGTGCTCACGGCTGTGGATCACTTCTTGGGTGGTGAACGCCTTGATTTCTTCGGCCAGTTTCGGTGGCGTGCCGTCGCGGAAGGCGCGCACGCTCTCCACGAAATAGGCCTCGCCGATCGGGAACGTGCTGGACAAGGCATTGTAGATGGCGGTCGCCTCGACGCGCCCGCCGTGCCATAGCCGCGCGGTGTGAGACTCGCGGCCGAACCGTCGGTCGCGTGGCGTAATGGTGAGATCGGCCGGAGTCGGCAGCGTCGAAGCCATGGGGCAGGTTAGAAAGTAACTGACACACGTGTCAATAAGTCGCAAGCGCCTGAACCCTGAAGAGAGCCGGTCCGCCGCCCTCGAAGCCGCGCGACGCCTGCTGCTCGCGAGCGGGCCGCAGGCCGTCACGCTCAAGGCGGTCGCCGCCGAAGTCGGCCGCACGCACGCCAACCTACTGCATCATTTCGGTTCGGCGGCCGGGCTCCAGGCCGAGCTTGCGCGGTCGATTGCCGACGGGGTGACCGGGAGCATCGCCGAAGCCGTCGAGGGCGCCCGCGCCGGTGAGCGCGACGCGCGCGACATCGTCGACATGACATTCGATGCGTTCGGCCGCGAGGGCGCCGGGGCGCTGGCTGCGTGGATGATCCTCACCGGCAACCGCGACGCTCTCAATCCGGTGCTCGACTCGATCCGGACACTTGTCGCCGGGCTCACCGTCGGCCACGAGGAGCATCACGTGGCGGGGACCACCTTGTGGCTCGTGCTTCAGGCGGTCGGCGACGCGCTCCTCGGTCCCGCCTTCGCCGAAGGCCTCGGTCTCGACAGCAACGCGGCCCGCGAGATCGCGGCCGGGCGGCTCCGCGCACAACTCGAACGAGACCATCCACGACAGAATTGAGGAGCGGATCATGACCGCAATCACCGGCGCTCACGTGATGATCTTCACCAGAAACGAAGCCGCCGACCGCGCTTTCCTTCGTGACGTGCTCGAGATCCCCTGCATCGACAGCGGCGGCGGCTGGCTGATCTTCAAGTTGCCTCCGACCGAACTCGGCGTGCACGGCGCAGAGAACGGGTTTCACCAAGTCTATTTCATTTGCGACGACGTCGACGCCTTCGTCACAGACATGGTCGGCAAGGGGATCGAGACCCGGCCGATCGAGGAGCAGAGCTGGGGGCGAAGCACGGGGGTCGTTCTGCCCGGCGGCGGGCTTCTTGGGATATACCAGGCGAGCCACGCCCGCCCCTAGGGTGCGCGGTCGGGCCTTCTGTCGGCGTTCCGTGACCCGCCGAGCTCGCGGTCGGCCTTGTCGATGGCGCGCAGCAGTTCGTCGAACTCGGGCGCGTCCTCGACCGGCCACACTCGGTTGAAGGTTGGCCCGAGCACCTTGAGGTCGCGCTGGGTAAGCAAGCCGACCGCTACGATGCGGTCCGGTGGCACGTTGCGATCCGGGGACAAGACGCGCTCCGCTTCCTGATATGCGTTGGTAAACGCGCGCCGGCCGAATGGAGTGCCTAGCGTTTCGCGTCAGTATCGGCACGCCTGCGTAACTGCAGGCGCGCCGACCGCGGCGGCGACGGGCGCCGCCGCCACGGCCGTGACGGCTATTGGGCGGTGTAGCCGCCGTCGACCAGGTGATAGCTGCCGGTCACGAACGACGCCTTGTCCGACGCGAGGAACAGCGCCAGCTCCGCAACCTCTTCGGCGCGGCCGAGGCGGCCGATCGGGTGCAGGTCGACCAGGCCGTCATAAACCTGCTTGTCGAGCGCCTTCAGCAGCGGCGTATCGATATAGCCGGGGCCGATCGCGTTCACCCGCACTCCGTCCTGGGAATATTCCAGGGCAGCGGTCTTGGTGAGGCCGACGACGCCGTGCTTGGCGGCATTGTATCCGGCGGAGTCGCGCGCGGCGAGCGAGCCGAGGATCGAGGCGATGTTGACGATCGAGCCGCCGCCCGAGCGGAGCATCGCGGGGATCTGGTACTTCATGCCGTAGAAAACGCTGCTTAGATTGACGGCAATGACCTTGTCCCAGCCCTCGAGGCTGTAGTCGGCCGTGGGCGCGAGGTCGCCGGTGATCCCGGCATTGTTGACCGCGACGTCGAGCCGCCCGAACTTTTCGAGCGCATATTCGACCGATTTCTCGACCGAGTCGGCATCGCCGACATCCTGGCGGACCGCCACGGCCGTTCCGCCGCTCTTTTCGATCTCGGCGGCGACTTGCGTCGCGGCCTCTTCATCGAGGTCGCCGACGACGACCTTCGCGCCTTCCTCGGCGAAGCGCCGCGCCATCGCGGCTCCGATTCCGGACCCGGCGCCGGTGACCATTGCAACCTTGTTTTCGAATTGTTTCGTCATGTTCCTTTTCCTGTTGAGTTGATGGGGAGGGCCCGCCTGGTGGCGGGCCGGCTGGCCGCGCGCGAAGCGCGGCAGATCAGTTCCAGCGTGCCGGGCCGGCCGGGGCGATGATCGCCGGCGGATCGCTGGCGGGGAAGGAATCGTCGAGCGCGTCGTCGAGCAGCGCCTCGCGACGCTCGATCGAACCGAAGCGCAATCGCGTTGCCCCGCGCCGGTTTGCGTCGGCGACGAGCCGGTGAAGGTCGGCCAGCTGCTGATGCGCCCGGCGGGCCGCGGAGCCGTTGGCCGCCCTGGCGGCGCGTCGCTCCTCGTCGGAGCGGCGCCGGAAATATTCATGGTCGGACTCGGGCGTCAGCTGGCCTCTATCGGTCAGCGGCCAGTGCGCTTCGGCCATGTCCGCAAGCATTCGAGCGCTCGGGCTGTCCCTGAGAATCTCCCAGGCTAGCTCGCGTTCTCGCGCAACGGATGTCGTTGCGGGTTCGGGGTACACTTTAATCTCCTTTCGGTTTGAGCTGAAGAATGTGTCCGCCTCGCGCCTAGCGCCGGCCGGCCGATTATTGCGTAGCGAAAATGAGCGCCGGCAGGCCGACGACGAGGATGGTTCCCGCCACCAGGGCTTCGATTCTGTCTTTGACGGTCATGGTCTTCTCCTGGGTTCGCATGCTGTTGTCCCGCCTTCGGGACCGCCCCATCGATATAGGCCATGTGGGGCCGCAGGTGGCATCGAAGGTCTTGACCGAAGCCGCAGATTCTGCGGTGTGCGGGGGCGATGGCCGCAGCCTCTAAGCTTGACCGCATCGACCGGCGGATCCTCGTCGCGCTGCAGGCCGATGCGCGGCTTACGAACCAGGCCTTGTCCGAACAGGTTGCCCTGTCGCCGAGCGCGTGCCTCGCCCGCGTCCGCCGGCTCGAAAGCGAGGGGATCGTCCAGGGCTATCACGCGCGGCTCGACCCCTTCGCACTGGACATCGGCCTGGTGCTCTATGCGGACATCACGCTCGAGGGGCACAGCCCCGCGGAGCTCGCGCGTTTCGAAGAGGCGATCCTCGCTCTCCCCCAGGTTGTCGAAGCGTCGCACGTCACCGGCGTGTTCGATTACATTTTGAAAGTCGTGGTCCGCGACATGGCGGAATGGACGGAGATCGCAGAGGGCCTGACCAGCGCCGACCTCGGCGTCGACCGGATCAATACCCACATGATCATGCGCAAGCCGAAGGTATTCGTCGGCTATCCGGTCAAGGTGCGCTGATTGCCGGTCCGCGCGTTTGCATAAGCGCCGCGCGCGACCCATATCGGACTCATGACCGGACAAGGACATCCGCATCCCGGCAGCAGCACGGAACGACTCCCGGCCCTTGGCCGGGCCGCCCCGCGAGCCTGAGCCCGGCCCAGGGAGAGATTGGACCCGGAACGCGCGGCCCGGCCGCCGCAACCGCAGATCGCCCCACATTCGGCTCGCCCCACTTCGAAAAAGGACGAGCAACATGTTTCAAACCTTCAGCGCCGACGCGGCGCCGATCAACCGGCGCGACCCGTCCGCATCGCCGCCGCGCGATGAAGTCCGCAAGCTGATCGCGCGCTATCCGAACCTCAATGAAATCGAGCTCGCTCGCCTGATCAATCTCTATCGCAGGCTACCGGCGGTCGACATGGCGCTCATGCTGTCCGATGAAAAGCTGGCGCCGAACCTCGACCGGTTCTCGTCGAATCATCGATCGGACTTGCGTCCGCCGTTCCGCGATTATGCCGGCCTGATGCTCTACGTCGGAATCACCATTGCCGTGCTGGTCTGGGCGATCGCCGTCGCCATCTAGCAAGACCGGCGCCAGCAGCGCGCGCGTTCCTGGCCTGCGGTCGCTTGGCATGGCTCAAGGACAAGTTCTCGCCTCGGCGGCTGCGCGCTAAAAGGCGCGCATGGGGGATTTAGCAGTTGCGCGGCCGGTCGCTCAGTCGGAGCGGATCCTCGCGCTCGACGTCCTGCGCGGCTTCGCGATCTTCGGCGTGCTCGTCGCTTATTGTCTGTGGAGCCTGGGGATGGCGCCGGAGGAATCCTGGTCGCCGCTCGACAAGGCGCTGGGCGAAATCCTGGGATTCGCGGTCGACGGCAAATTCTACACCATCCTCTCGTTCCTGTTCGGTCTCGGCTTCTCCATTCAATTGCGTCGGGCGCCCAGCGATGCGAGCGCCGTCAGCCTCTATTCCCGGCGCCTCGCGGTGCTCGCGGGAATCGGGCTCGCCCACGCCCTGCTCCTGCGCAACGGCGACATCCTGGTGCCTTATGCGCTCACCGGCTTCCTCCTCATCCCATTTCGACGGTCCTCGGACCGCACGCTCGCCGCGGTGGCCGCCGTCGCCTTGCTAATCGCGGCGCTAGCCCACGTCATTTGGGAGGCGTCGGGGCTGCCCGTCCCGCAACGGCCGCAGCTCGAGGACGCGCCCTATCTCGTCGAGAACGCCGCCTGGGTCGGCTTTTGGTACAAAACCGCCATTTTCACCTGGCCGATCAATCTCACCATGTTCCTGCTCGGGCTTCTCGCCGGGCGGCATGGCCTGGTCACGCGTCTGCAGCAAAGGCCACGCACGCTCGCCGCGATCGCCGCCGCCGGCCTCGCGCTCGGCGCTTTCTTCTATGCCGCGCTGAAGCTGTCGCAGTCGATGCAGTCGCCGCTGTCCCCCGCCGCGTCGAGCCTGCTGTTCACCTTCCATTGCTGGGGCCTGTCGAGCGCCTACGCGGCGGCATTGCTGTTGATCTTGCGGACCGCCACCGGCGCGTCGGGCTTGAAAGCCCTCGCTGCGGTCGGGCGCCTCGCGCTCACCAATTATTTGTCGCAGGCGACGCTAATCGTTCCGCTCTGCCTGCTGTTCGGCTGGTTCGACCGTTTCACGCCGACCAGCGGCCTCGCGCTCGCCCTCGCGCTGTTCCTAATCGTGCAATTGCCGTTCAGCATCCTGTGGCTGCGCCATTTCCAGTTCGGCCCGGCCGAATGGCTGTGGCGGTCGCTGACCTACCGCGGCTCCACTCGGTTGAAAGCCGGGCAGAACGACCCTGCGACGCTCTAAGGTTCCCCTGCCCGCCCGCATCGCCTAACTCGCGACCGATGCATTTCCTCGACCAGGCCAAGATTTACGTGAAATCCGGCGCCGGCGGGCCCGGCGCGGTCAGCTTCCGGCGCGAGAAGTTCATCGAGTTCGGCGGGCCCGACGGCGGCGACGGCGGCAAGGGCGGCGACGTGGTGTTCGAGGCGGTGCCCGGCCTCAATACGTTGATCGACTTTCGCTACACCCAGCATTTCCGCGCCCCGCGCGGCAAGGGCGGCGCCGGCTCGAACCGGACCGGCGCCGGGGGTCAGGACCTGGTGATCAAGGTCCCGGTCGGGACGCAGATCCTCGCCGACGACACGGAGCGGACCCTGCTCGCCGACCTCACCCGCGAGGGCGAGCGCGTCGTCCTGCTGAAGGGCGGCATGGGCGGCCGCGGCAACGCCAGCTACAAGACCTCGACCAACCGCGCCCCGCGCCAGCACCAGACCGGCGAGCCGGGCGCGGACATGTGGGTATGGCTGCGTTTGAAGCTGCTCGCCGACGTCGGGCTCGTGGGCCTGCCCAACGCCGGCAAGTCGACCTTCCTTAATTCGGTCAGCAATGCCGCCGCCAAGGTCGGCGATTATCCCTTCACCACCTTGCGCCCGCAACTCGGCGTGGTCCGCCACAAGGGCCGCGAGTTCGTCCTCGCCGACATCCCGGGGCTGATCGAAGGCGCGGCCGAGGGCGCCGGGATCGGCGACCGCTTCCTCGGCCATGTCGAGCGCACGCGGCTGCTGCTCCATCTGGTCGCCGCCGATTCGGACGATCCCGCCGAAGCCTGGCGCATCGTCCGCGACGAGCTCGCCTCCTACGGCGCCGGGCTCGGCACCAAGGCCGAGATCATCGCGCTGACCAAGGCCGACCTGTTCGACGACAAGGCGCGCCTGAAATCGATCAGGGCGCTCGAGAAGGCGGCGGGCGCGCAGGTCTTCCCCGTATCGGCTCCGCTCGAGGAAGGGCTCGAGCCGTTGCTCGATGCAGTGATCGAATCGCTTGCCCAGGCGCCCGCGGAGGCAGCGGAACTGGACAGCGGCAAGTCCTGGTCGCCGCTGTGAAGCTGGCGGTCACCGGCGGCACCGGCTTCGTCGGCTCGCACGTGATCGACGCGGCGCTCGCCGCAGGGCATGACGTGCACGCGCTCACCCGGCGCGAGCAGCCGCCGCGCGATCGCGTCCAATGGATCGCTGGAAGCCTTGATGATCGTTCGGCGCTCGAGCGGCTCGTGCGCGACGCCGATGCGGTCATCCATGTCGCGGGCGTGATCAACGCGCCCGACGCCGCGGGTTTCGAGCGGGGCAATGTCACGGGCACGCTGGCGATGCTCGCGGCCGCGACCGCCGGCGGCGTGCGCCGCTTCGTTCACGTCTCCTCGCTTGCCGCGCGCGAGCCGCGATTGTCGCAATATGGCGCGTCGAAGGCTCACTCGGAGGAGCTGGTCGAAAGCTCCGGGCTCGACTGGGCGATCGTCCGCCCGCCCGCCGTTTACGGCCCCGGCGACAGGGAGACGCTCGAGCTGTTCAAGATGGCCAGGCGCGGGCTGGTACTGCTTCCGCCGAAAGGCCGCGTGTCGCTGATCCACGTCGGCGACCTCGCCCGGCTGCTGCTCGCGCTGACCACCCGCGGCACGCCGAAGCGGCTGGTGATCGAGCCCGACGACGGCACGCCCGGCGGGTGGAGCCACAAGGAGCTGGCCAAGGCACTCGGCGAGGCCGTTGGCCGGCGCAACGTCGCGCTCTCGACCCCGCGGCCATTGATGCGGCTCGGCGCCTGGCTCGACGGTGTCGTGCGCCGCCGCCGCGCCAAGCTCACCGCGGACCGCGCTGCCTATTTTTGCCACCCGGACTGGGTGGTGAGCTCCGGGAAAGCGCCACCCGACGGCCTGTGGCATCCGCGTACCGAGACCCGCCAGGGCCTCGCCGCCACCGCCGCCTGGTACCGGGAGCAGGGCTGGCTCTAGGAACAGCCGCAACCGCGCCCCAATCCCGCCCCATTGCGTTGCTTAAGCCGGGCCGCAGCACTAACGGGGCCGCCATGTCCGACCGCCAGCAGATCTACGCCAAGACCCTCGAGCTGATCGAGCCGTTCAACAAGAAGGGCGTCGCCATCACCGAGGCGACGCGCTTCGCTCAGGACCTTGAATGGGACAGCCTCACGGTCCTCGATTTCGTCGCCAACATCGAGGACGAGTTCGACGTCATCATCTCGATGAACATGCAGGCCGAGATCGAGACCGTCGGCCAGCTTGTCGACGCGCTCCAGCGCCTAAAAGCTTGAGCGACCAGGCGTGACCGACCTTTTCTCCAAGTTCGACCCGCTCATCGAGCAACGCGAGCAGTTGCTCGCGAGCGGCGTCACCGACCCGTTCAACTTGGTCATGGAAAAGGTCGAAAGCCCGACCGTCGCGATTTGCAACGGCCGCCGCACGATCCTGCTGGGCACCTATAATTACATGGGAATGACGTTCGATCCGGACGTCGTCGCCGCGGGCCACCGCGCGCTCGACGAGTTTGGGTCGGGCACGACCGGTAGCCGAGTCCTCAACGGCACCTATGTTGGCCATCGCGTGGTCGAGCAGGCGCTCAAGGACTTTTACGCGATGGACCATGCGATGGTCTTCTCGACTGGCTACCAGGCCAACCTCGGGATCATCTCGACCATTGCCGGCAAGGACGATTACATCATCCTCGACATCGACAGCCACGCGTCGATCTACGACGGCTGTAAGATGGGCGACGCGCAGATCGTGCCGTTCCGCCACAACGACATCGACGCGCTTGAGAAACGACTGAAGCGGGTACCCGAGGGCGCCGGCAAGCTCGTCGTCCTCGAGGGCGTCTATTCGATGCTCGGCGACGTTGCCCCGCTGCGCGACATGGTCCGCGTGTCCAAGGACAACGGCGCGATGGTGCTGGTCGACGAGGCGCACTCGATGGGCTTCATCGGCGAAAACGGCCGCGGCGTGGCCGAGGCGCAGGGCGTGATCGACGATTGCGACTTCATCATTGGCACCTTTTCCAAGTCGGTCGGGACAGTCGGCGGCTTTTGCGTGTCCAACCACCCGAAGTTCGAGATCCTCCGCCTCGTCACGCGGCCCTATGTCTTCACCGCCTCGCTTCCGCCCTCGGTAGTGGCGACCGCCGCGACCTCGATCCGCAAGCTGATGGACAGCGCCGACAAGCGCGCGCACCTGTGGGAGAATTCGAAGCGGCTCCACGCCGGCCTGCGGCAGCTCGGCTTCCAGCTCGGAACCGACGAGCCGCAGTCGGCGATCATCGCCGTCATCATGCCCGACCTCGAAAAAGGCGCGGCGATGTGGGAAGCGCTTCTCGAGGAAGGGCTCTACGTCAATCTCGCGCGGCCGCCGGCCACGCCTGCCGGCATGACACTGCTCCGCTGCTCTCTGTGCGCGCTGCACACTGAGGACCAGGTCGGCGAAATTCTGGAGATGTTCGCTGCGGCAGGCCGTGCAACGGGCTGTATAAGCTGAGTTAAAATCGTGGAACCCGGGGAAGCTTTGGCTTTCGCGCAATGGTTAACGGGTCTAGATTGGCCGGATGATCGGGGACGGGGACGAGCTGCGCTTCGATTGGCGCCGCGGCGGCGCTGCGGCGGCGGGCCTGATTGCGGCCCTCGTGCTCCTCGGCATGGTGTGGCTGGTCGCCTCGGCGAACAGTGCGCGCGAACGGGCGCTCGCCGCCGAGCGGCATACCTATGACGTCGCCCTTGTCGTCCGCAACGTGACGTCGAGCGTCAGCCGCGCCGAAGCCGCGCTTGCCCGTTTCGTGCTCGACGAGAACCCCAAGCCCAACGGCGAAATCTATGCCAGCAACTGGCGCTCGGCCGGGTATCAGATCCTTCAGTTGGAAAAACTCGTTCGCGGCAATCCGGAGCAGGAGCGCCGGGTCGCCAACGTCCAGCGCCTTTTCGAAACCCGATCGGACGAGCTGGCGCTCGCAGCCCGCGCGGCCTTGTCGGGTCAGGGGCAGGACGGCATCAGCTATTTCTACTCGGCGTCCAAGACGGAGACCGGCCCGGCGCTCGACCAGGAGCTCGAGAACATCACCCGCGCCGAGCGCCAGTCGCTGCGCACTCGCATCCTGCAGAGCCGGTTGTTCTCAGCCCGCGCGGACCGTTTCACCGACTATTTGAGCTGGCTCGGGATCCTCGTTGGCCTCGGCGCCATCTTCCTCGGCGTGGTCGCGATCCAGGCGATCCGGCAGTTCGCCTTCGCCCGCAAACTCGCCGAGAGCGAAAGCGAGCGGGCGGAAGCGCTAGAAGCGGCGGTGCGCGACCGCACCCAAGAGCTGTGGGAAGCCAACCAGGCGCTCAAAGCCGAGGCGGCCGAGCGCGAAGCGGCCGAGGCCCAGCTCCGGCAGGTTCAGAAGATGGAGGCGGTGGGGCAGCTCACCGGCGGCATCGCGCACGACTTCAACAACATGCTCGCCGTCGTCGTCGGCGGAATCGACCTCGCCCAGCGCCGGCTCAACGGTCCGCGGCGCGAGGTGCTGGCCCATTTACAGAACGCGATGGAGGGCGCGACGCGCGCCGCCGCGCTCACCCGCCGTCTGTTGTCCTTCGCGCGATCGGAGCCCTTGCTGCCCGAGCGGGTCGACAGCCGCGAGCTTCTGAGCGGAATGTCCGACCTGCTCGACCGGACCCTGGGCGAGCGCATCCGTGTCGAGATCGACCTCGCGAAGGACACCTGGCCGAGCTACGTCGACCCGCACCAGCTCGAAAATGCGATCGTCAACCTCGCCGTCAACGCCCGCGACGCGATGAACGGCGAAGGCGTGATGCGCATCGCCACCCGCAACGCGAAGGTCGCCGCCAACGAGATCGGCGACATCCGCGCCGGCGATTACGTCCGCATCAGCGTCTCCGACACCGGTTGCGGGATGACTCCCGAGGTGCGGGACCGGGCCTTCGAGCCGTTCTTCACCACCAAGCCGGTCGGCAAGGGAACCGGCCTTGGCCTATCCCAGATTTTCGGCTTCGCACACCAGTCCGGCGGCGAGGTCGGGATCGAAAGCGAGGTCGGCAGGGGCACGACCGTGTCGATCTACCTGCCACGAACCGAAGTCGCGGCGCCGGTCCGCATCCACCCGGCTGTGCAGCGGACCGAAGCCGAGGACGCGCATGTCGCCGGAGCCCGCATCCTCCTGGTCGAGGACGATCCTCGGGTTCGAACCGCCACCGTCGATGCACTCGAGGATCTCGATTACGAACCCGTCGCCTGCGGCAGCGGCGCGGAAGCGATCGAGCTGTTCAAGACCAACGAGTTCGACCTCGTGATCACCGACGTGATCATGCCCGAGATGACCGGGCCTGAGCTGATCAAACATTTGAAGT
The DNA here is from genome assembly GCA_035281125.1 of Sphingomicrobium sp. Classification (GTDB taxonomy): domain Bacteria; phylum Pseudomonadota; class Alphaproteobacteria; order Sphingomonadales; family Sphingomonadaceae; genus Sphingomicrobium. The sequence goes on from DATEEM010000088.1 coordinate 45,104, forward strand.
CGACTCAGCCCCGCGATTTCGCGGTCCTGTTCGTTACGGGCTATGTCGGTGAGGGCGAAAGCGACGACCTTCGTGGACACGAGCTTCTGCGCAAGCCGTTTACCGTGGGAGCGCTCGCAAGCTCGGTCGCAGCGGCGCTCGCTCGGGACGCTAGCGAACCGCCCCGGACTTCAGGAGCCGCGGCAGCAAGGTGATGCCCGCAAGCAGCGGATGACGCCGCTGCCACGGCTTGAGCTCGATCGCGGTTCCCGCGTGCCGATTGATCTTCCACGCGATGTAGTCCGCGCCGCCGGCGAAGGTGGCGCTGGCCTTGGCCAAACGGACAATCGAAGAGAGCTTCCCCTTGAGCTGCTTGCGGCGCCACCAGCGCGCCCCGCCGGTGCCGTGGTAATCAATCAGCATCTGTGCGCCATTGGCAAAGCGCTCGTATCGTTCCGGGTCGGCATTGACGATCTGTGCTGAGCGATCGGTTCGTTCGGCCCGCAGCTCGGCACCGAACGTCAGCTGAAACGCTCGCTTCCAAAGCGCAAGCGGCGTTATGTTGGCGGGAGCGGCAGAAAGGGTCCACCCGAGCAACGACGGCACCGCTTGCCCGATGATCTCTATCGTTTGTTCCGCCGCCCGGTCATCGGCGGTCCACACCAGCCGGGAGGGTTGCGCGAACCGGGCGACGGTCGATACCGTCCGGGCGCCGGGCGAGCATTCGCGCGCGAAATCCGCTTCGCTCAGCACCGCATATTTCGCGGCAAGTCCCTCATGCTCGAAATAGAAGACATTCGGCGGGATCAGCCGGTTGGCGAACGCCAGCCAACGCTTGTCATAGGCCACGCGGTAATCGGATACGATCAGGTAAAAATCGAGCATCCGCCCCTCGAGCTCGCGCTCCCGGAGACAGGAGCCGTAGAACAGCACGGCCCGGCTCGCTGGCCTGTGTCGGGCGGCAATCGCTTCGGCCATCGCGCTCACCCGCGGATCGACGGGCAAGCTCAATTCCTCGGCGACGAGCTCGCGGAGGCTGGACATAGGTCGCGTTTAGGCGGCGAGCTTGACGAAGGCGAGCGGCTGCGCGGGCCGGAGGCGGATCGGGTTGCCGCGCTCGGCCCGGAACGTCTCTCCATCCAGGATCACGCTGGAGTTCTCGCTCTCGATCGTGATCTCGTCCGCTTCCTGGAAATGGACCCCGCGAACCGACAGGCCGTAGAGCTTTCCGCCGAGGCTCGCGGCGAACGCACGGATCAGCGAGACGGGCCGTTCCTCCACCGCAACCAGCTTGAGGGCGCCCTTCCGCCCGCTGGCGAGATCGCTCGATAGCAGCAACTTGTCGAGAGTGGTCACTGCAAGGAACGAGAAGCGGCCGCTGATCGTGCCGCCCTCCTTTTCACGAACGGATAGGCTGAGCGGCTCCGGATCGGGCGGAAGGAAGCTGGCCTTCGCTTTCAGGAACATTCGGACCAGCAGGGCCATCGCCGTCAGTACATGGGCGAGGCTGTTCGGGAGTCCGAGCGGATAAATTTTGTCGCGGCAGTAGATCATCGTGTCGGCCAAGCCCGCGCCCCCCATGAACATGCCGATGACGGGCTTGTCCTCGCCCTCGGGTCCATGGCGAAGCGCGATCAGCTCCCGCGCGACGACATAGGGCGTCAAATCGCCCTGGGCGATTTCGATCAGCCGCTCGAGCGCGATCACCGGGTCGCCGTGCGACCCGAGGTCAAGCGCGATGAGGTTGGTTTTCCCGCTGGGCAGCACCGCCACCGGCGGCAGTTCATCCTCGAAATAACCGCCGTTGTGCAATTCGGTCAGCGCGGCCTGGACGGTTCCGTCGCCGCCGTTGATGACCAGCACCTTCGGCCGCACCCGCGCAATGACCCTCAATGCGTCGCCGACCTGGCTCGCGTGCTCGACCTCGTAATGGAACACGTCGGGATGGTCGGCGCAGTAAGCGCGGATGCGTGGAAGCTGGGCAAGGTTGCCCGTCGACTTGGGGTTGGAAAGTAGCGCGATCCTTGGCCGGTGCATCATGCGCGCGTCGCCTCAACGGCATCCGCCGCTCCGGACCCAGACCTGACAGCACGCGTTTTCGGCATGATTTCGACGACCGCTTCGCTATACGCAACCGGACGGCCGCGCCCCGCTGATCGGGATGCATCCGTCCGTGTTGCAATCTCGGTCGCCTTTGCGGCCAAATGATGGTGCCGGGACGACCAAATTTGCTCCGCCTTCCGCTGATCGACCGATACATCGCCAAGTCCATCGCCGTGCCCCTGCTCG
>DATEEM010000089.1:0-14287 GCA_035281125.1 Sphingomicrobium sp.
CCGGGGCACGAGCTTCCGCCTCGGTGCTGATCCGGGCCAGCAACGCCCCCGGCACGGCCTCGGCGTCGGTCTGAAGCACGATCTCGGCCAGCATCCCGTTCGCCGGGGCCGGCACTTCCTGGGTGACCTTGTCGGTCTCGAGTTCGACCAGAGGCTCGTTCTCGAACACCAGGTCGCCGACTTGGCGGAGCCAGGCGCGCACCACGGCCTTGGTGCCCTCCTGCTCGTCGGGGACGCGGACTTCGATCACGTCAGAAGTCCACCAGCCGATCGATCTCGGCGCGGATCCGCTCGACCGACGGCAACGCCCATTCCATCAGCCTGGGATGATGCGGGCTCGGGATGTCGGGCATCGTCACCCGCGCCACGGGCGCGTCGAGATCAAGGAACGCCTCGTCGGCGACCACCGCCGCGATCTCCGCGCCGAAGCCGCCGGTGCGCAAATCCTCGTGCACGATCAGGCAGCGGCGCGTGCGGCGGACGCTGCCGAGCACCATGTCCTTGTCCCACGGCTGCAGCGTTCGAAGGTCGATCACGTCCGCTTCGACGCCCTCGGCCGCCGCCTCGCAGCGGGGGACCATCGCGCCCCAGCTGACAATCGTGATCTTGTCGCCTTCGCGGGTCTTCTTCGCGCGACCGAAAGGCAGCACATAATCGTCGCCGGGCCAGGGCCGCCGCGCCCACGCCTCGTCCAGCATCGCGCGATGCTCGAAGAACAGCACGGGGTCATTGCCGCGCAGGCTGCCGCGCAGCAGGCCGACGGCGTCCTCGGCATTGGACGGGACGGCGACCTTCCAGCCGGGATTGTGCACGAACTCGACCTCGTTGGTCATCGAGTGCCACGGATCGCCGCACTTGAAGAAGCCGCCCGGCACGCGCAGGACCATCGGCGCCGCGAAGCGGTTGTGGGTGCGCCAGCGCATCGTCCCGCAATCGTGGATCTGCTCCGTCGCCGGCTCGGCATATTTGCGGAACTGGATTTCCGGGACCGGCATCAGCCCGGCGAGCGCCATGCCGACCGCGCGGCCGACGATCCCTTCTTCGTTGAGCGACGTGTCGAACACGCGGTCGCGGCCGAACTTGTCCTGCAGGCCCAGAGTCACCGCATGGACTCCGCCCTTGGGACCGACGTCCTCGCCGAACACCAGCACCCGCGGGTTGGACTCGAGCTCCTGGTCGAGGACTCGGCGGATCGCGGTCACCATGTTGATTCGCTGGCCCTCGGGCTTGGGTTCGTCGGTCGCGGGCGGGGGCTCGTAACCGCTGTTCCACAGCCCGCCGACCTGCTGCAACTCGCCGTCGTAGAAAACGTGATCGGTGACCCGCTCGGGCGAGGAGATGCCGCGGGCCTCGGCTTCCGCCGCCGCCGCCTGGACCTGCCATTCGGTCTCGCGCTCGAGGTCGGCCCATTGCTCGCCGCCGATCTGGACCCTCGCGCAATGCGCCTTGAGTTTGGGCAGCGGGTCGCGCTTCCACTCCGCCTCGATCTCGGCTTCCGACTTGTAAGCCTGCGTGTCTTGCGCGCTGTGGCCCTCGAGGCGGGGCACGGTGAGGCGCAGCAGCGCCGGCGCGCGCTTCCCGCGCACATGCTGGACCGCGGCGAGGATCAGCTTCGCCGCCTCGGCCGGATCGGTGCCGTCACCGTTGAAGATCGTGAGCCCGCTAAAGCTCGCCAGATTGGCTGCGATATCCTTGCCAGGTGTCTGATATTCCGAGGGAACCGAGATGCCGTAGCCGTTGTCCTCGATATAGATCAACAGCGGCAATTGTTGCGTCGTTGCAATTGTTACCGCCGACCAAAATCCGCCCGTCGCGGCACTCGCATCGCCGCCGAGGACCAATGCGATCGAGTCTTCCGGCCCCTTTTCCAGAACCTTGCGCTTGTAGGCGATCGCCTGCGCCCAGCCGGCCGCGGGCGCATATTGCGCGCCGACCCCGCCGCACATCGGCAAGGCATGCGCGCCACCGGGGTTGGGATAGTTGAACACGACGCCGATATCGCGCCCGTCGGAATAACCGCCGGCGAGCCCCATGCCCGAGCCGAGCGCATCGGCGAGCGGGACGCCCAGCGCGAGCAGCAGCGGCCGCGATCGATAATAGCCGAAGACCCCGTCGCCGTCCTTGAGCTGCAGCCCGAGCAGGACCTGGGCCATGTCGTGGCCGCGGGCGGAAAATTGGTAGAGGACCTTCTTTGCCGGGACCAGTTCCTGCTCTTCGATCCGGTCCATCTCGCGGCTGGTCAGCACCAGCCTCGCGACCTCGCGCCAGTCGGCGTCGGCGGACACTTTGCCCGGATCGCGATCGGCCATGGTCAGCCCCTCAGCGCGTCGACCACGGCGGCAGCAAACCGGTCGATCTGCGCGTCGCCGAGGCCGACGACGTTGAAGCGGCCGGAATCCGCCAGGTAAATGGCGTGCTCCTCGCGCAGCTTGAGCACCTGCGCCTTGCTCAGCGGGAGCATCGAGAACATGCCGTACTGGCGGCCGATGAAGGCCAGCCGCGGGTCGGCCGCGGCGATGCGCTGCCGGACGAAGTTGATCCGGTCGCGCATCGCCGCAAGCTCGACCAGCCAGCGCGCCCGCAGCTCGGGATCGTCGAGGATGATGCGCACCGCGGCCGCACCGTGATCGGGCGGCATCGACCACATTTCCCGCGCGCGCTGGAATACGTGGCCCATTGCCGTGGCAGTCGCGTCCGCAGACCCGGTCTTGACGAACAGGCAGCCAACGCGGTCGCGGTACACGCTGAAATTCTTGTCGCAGCTCTGCGCGATGATGACCTCGTCGCAGCTCGACAGCATCAGCCGGACCCCGAACGCATCCTCGTCGAGCCCGCGCCCAAAGCCCTGGTAGGCGATGTCGATCAGCGGGATGAGGCCCCGATCGCGCACGATGCGCACGACTTCACGCCATTGCTCCTCGCTGAGATCCGCGCCGGTCGGGTTGTGGCAGCAACCGTGGAGCAGGGCCACGTCGCCAGGCTCCGCGCTCGACAGCGCCTCCATCACGGCCTCGAAACGGATGGCCGCCTGCCCGCGCTCGTAATAGGGATAGTCGACCTGCTCGAGCCGGACCGAGCCGATGATCGGCGGGTGATTGGGCCAGGTGGGCGTTCCGACCAACACGCGCGCGCCCGGGTTGGCCGCGGCGATCAGCTCGAAGCCGAGCCGCAGCGCACCGCAGCCGCCGGGAGTCTGCACGCCGGCGATACGCTCGTCATCGGCATGCTCGCCGAGCAAGATCGGCCGCAGGAGCTCGGCGAACCGGCGATCCCCGGCACTGCCAAGATAGGACTTGCTCTCCTGCGTATCGACGAGGCGCTGCTCGGCCTCCTTCATAACCTTGAGGATCGGCGTGTTGCCGACCCCATCGCGGAACACTCCGACCCCGACGTCGATCTTTTCCGGCCGCGGGTCCGCGTCGCACAGCGCGATCAGCGCGAGCAGCGAATCGCTTTCGACGGGCGGCAGGTCGGCAAGGCTCCTTGCCGGGGCGTCGGTCCGGGTCAGCATGGGAGGGCGATTAGCGAAGTCAGGCATCGTAATCCACCGCGACGCCGTCGCCGAGCGGCACCGACTGGCACGTAAGCACGTAACCCGCGGCCACTTCCTCGTCGGTAAGACCGTAGCGCGCGGCCATCTCGACCTTGCCGCCGGTGACTTTCGCGCGGCAGGTCGCGCACACCCCGGCCTTGCAGGCGAACGGCGCGGGAAGGCCCGACGCGCGCGCACTGTCGAGGATGTTGCCTGCGGTGAACGGGACTTTGCGGGTGCGACCGTCAAGGGTCACGGAGACGGTAAGCCCCTCGGCCTTCGTCTGCAGTTCGGCCATCTCCCGGCTCACGGCGTCGGGCGGGCGATCGGCCGTGAAGCGCTCGATGTGAATGCGCTCCTTTGCGACATTACGGTCGAACAAGGCGCCTTCGGCGGCGTCCATCATCGGCCCGGGCCCGCAGATGAACCAGTCGTCCACCTCAGCCGTGTTCGGGACGAGCGCGGGAAGGGCTTGCTCGAGCCGCCCGCGATCGAGCATCCCGTTGAACAGCTCGACATCCTGCGCCTCGGCATCGAGGAAATGGTAGATCTCGAAACGGTCGAGATGCCTGTCCTTCAGCCCGGCGAGCGTTTCGAGGAAGATGACGGAGCTGCTGTCGCGATTGCCGTAGAGCAAGGTGAAGCGGCTCATCGGCTCATATTTCAGCACGCTCTTTATCAGCGACATAACCGGCGTGATGCCAGACCCGCCGGCGATCCCGACCAGGTGACGCGCCCGGTTCTCGTCAAACTCGGTGGTGAAGCTGCCGTGTGGCGGCATGACGTCGATCGTGTCGCCGGCCTTCAAATGGTCGCCGACCCAGTTGGAGAACAGGCCGCCGCCAATCCTTTTGACCGTCACCATCCAGTCCTGCTCGTCGGGGGCAGTGCAGAGAGAATAGTTGCGCCGCACTTCTTCGCCATCGAGCATCGCGCGCAGCGTCAGATGCTGGCCGGCCTTGAACGCAAAACGATCGCGCAGGTCCGCGGGCACGTCGAAGCGGATCGAGTTCGCCTCGCTCGTTTCCGGCACGATTTCGGCGACGCGCAGCGCGTGGAAGTGCTCGGCCATGACGGCGGGTTAAACTACCACTTCGCGTCGGGATAGGTGCGCGGCAGGAACTGCATCACCGCCAGCAAATGACCCAGATGCTCGCTGTGGTGCCCGCGTCGCCCGCCGAGGATCGGGCGTTGCTCGGCCGGCGGCTCCAGCTTGGCCTCTGCCAGCACCGCTCCGAGCGCCGCCCGATATTCCTCCTCGAATGCGCGCGGATCGGCCGCGATTCCCGCGTGAATCGCAGACTGCAGCACATCGTCGACCTCGAACAGCTCCGGGACGAAGCGCCAATTCCATTCGAGCCCCTCGGCCATCCGCCGGGCGCTCTCCTCGGTCCCGTCGCCGAGCCGGATCGTCCAATCGGTCGCCAGCTCGCGGTGATAAGCGACCTCCTTGACCGCCTTGGCCGCGAACTCGCGCAGGAACTGGTCGCTGGACTGCGCCAGGCGCTGCAGCAGCAGATGCTGCCAGGTCACGTAGAGCAAATGGCGGGCGATGGTCTGGGCGAAGTCGCCGTTGGGTTGCTCGACCAGCAGGCAGTTGCGGAAACCGAGCACGTCGCGATGGAAAGCGAGTTGGTCTCCGTCCCCCGCCTCGTTTAGCAGGAGCGTCGCCTGACCAACATGATCGAGCGCGAGGTTGGCGAGGCTGATGTCGACCTCGAGCACCGGGCCGTGGCCGCACCATTCGCTGAGTCGCTGGCCGAGCACGAGCGCGTCGTCGCCGAGGCGCAGGAGATAGTCCGTGCGCGGGTCCACAGCGACGGTCGCCATCAGATGTGCTTCACCTCGTCGGGGATGTCGTAGAAGGTCGGGTGGCGGTAGATTTTGCTTTCCGCCGGCTCGAACAGTTCGCCGGCCTGCTCGGGGTCGCTGGCGACGATCTCCACCGACGGCACGACCCACAGGCTCACCCCTTCGAGCCGCCTGGTGTAGGTGTCGCGCGCGTGGGCGAGCGCGAGCTCCGCGTCAGGAGCATGAACGCTGCCGACGTGGCGATGCGAAAGCCCGCCTTTAGAGCGGACGAAAACCTCCCAGAGCGGCCAGTCACTGCTCACGCCGCCTTGCGCTCCCGGCGCTTCGCCTCGTGCGCGGCGGCGGCTTCGCGGACCCAGGCGCCATTGTCCCAGGCATCGCGCCGCGCCTTCATCCGCTCCTTGGCGACCGGGCCTTCGCCGCGCACCACCGCGTAAAATTCCTCCCAGTCGACCTCGCCGAAATCATAGCCGCCCTTTTCCTCGTTCCATTTGAGGTCGGCGTCCGGAACCTTCAGCCCAAGGAAGTCCGCTTGCGGAACGGTGATGTCGACGAATTTCTGGCGAAGCTCGTCGTTGGTCTCGCGCTTGATCCGCCAGCGCATCGATTGAGCGGTGTTCGGGCTGTCGGCGTCGGGCGGACCGAACATCATCAGGCTCGGCCACCACCAGCGGTCGAGAGCGTCCTGCGCCATGCGCTTCTGCTCGGGCGTGCCCTTGGCCATCGCAATCATGATCTCGTAGCCCTGGCGCTGGTGGAAGCTTTCCTCCTTGCAGATCCGGACCATCGCCCGCGCATATGGGCCGTATGACGTCCGCTGCAGCGGCACCTGGTTCATGATTGCCGCTCCGTCGACCAGCCAGCCGATCGCTCCGATGTCCGCCCAGGTCAGGGTCGGATAGTTGAAGATGGTCGAATATTTGGCCTTGCCCGAGTGCAAGGCGTCGATCATCTGCTCGCGGCTGGTGCCGAGCGTCTCCGCTGCGCAATAGAGGTAAAGGCCGTGCCCCGCCTCGTCCTGCACCTTGGCGAGCAGGATCGCCTTCCGGCGGAGTGAGGGGGCGCGCGTGATCCAGTTCCCCTCCGGCAGCATGCCGACGATTTCCGAGTGGGCGTGCTGGCTTATCTGCCGCGTCAGCGTCCGGCGATAAGCCTCCGGCATCCAGTCCTTGGGCTCGATGAACTCGTCCGCCGCGACCCGCGCTTCGAACGCCGCGAGAAGCTGCGGATCCTCGAGATTCTCGATCTTTCCCGTCTTCTGAAGCTCGGTCGTATACATGGCGTTGATGTAGCCTCCAGGGACAAAACGTTCAAATCGCCGCGAGGCTCATCGCGCGTTCACGCGTTGCATGGCTGAATTCGTCCGATGCACATCGACCGACGCGCCTTTCTTGCCGCGAGCGCGGCAGCCGCCCTGTCGGCAGAACTGTCCGCTCAGACGGGACCGGTGCTTCGGCCGGAGGATTTCGGCGCGCGCGGCGACGGCGCGACCAATGACAGCGACGCTTTTACCGCGCTCAGCCGGCGCATTGCCGCGATGGGCGGCGGCACGATCGCCCTGACCGCGGGCCGAACCTATTTGGTCGGGCGGCAGCGTCGCGCCCCCGACCGGGCCTTCGCCCCGCAGCCGTTGATCGAACTCACGGGCATCACTCGGCCCCTGACGATCGTCGGAAACGGGGCACGGCTTCGCGCGGCGCCAGGGCTGCGCTTCGGTGCGTTCGACGCGGCGCGGGATCGGCCCGTCCACCGCACGATGCCCAACTTTCGAGTAACCGATATTGCATCGCCTTATTCCGGAATGATCGTGGTCCGCGGCGCCCGGGCACCGGTTACGATCCGCGATATCGAGCTCGACGGCAACTTGCCGCGACTGCGTATCGGCGGACGCTATGGCGATACCGGGTGGCAAATCGCCGGATCCGGTCTGTTCCTCGTCGACAATCTCGCCGAGGAGATCATCAGCAACGTCTACAGCCATCATCATGGCCAGGACGGGGCGATGATCGACGGCCTGTCACGGCGTTCGGCGCGCAGCCGGATCACGCGGCTGGTTTGTCGCTCCAACGGCCGGCAGGGCATGAGCATCGTCGGCGGGAACGGCTATGATTTCGCCGACTGTGAGTTCAGCCGCACTGGCCGGTCGGTGATCAGCAGCGCACCCGGCGCCGGCGTCGACATCGAGGCCGAGGGGGGCAAGATCATCCGCGATCTCAGCTTCACGCGCTGCAAGTTTCTCGACAACGCCGGCCCAGGGCTCATCGCCGATACCGGCGACAGCGCTCAAGCACGGTTCACCGACTGCCAGTTCGTGGGCAGCACGAACTGGTCGGCGTGGCCGAACAAGCCCGGCCTGATTTTCGAACGTTGCACATTCGCCGGGACACTGGTTCATGCCTTTACCGGACCGTCCGGCGCGACCCGGTTCAATCAGTGTCGCTTCACCGACGACTCAAGCCTCTCGCAGACAGGCAGGCTTTATTTCGGCGGACCCACCTCGGGCGCAGTGGTGAATCTATCCGAGAGCGACGAGGTCCTGTTCGACGAATGCCGGTTCGAACTGACGCGTCACGGACTGCTGCCATGGACCTGGCGGGCCCTATATCGCGATTGCACCATGCGCCAGGCGTCGCGGCAGACCGCCACCCCGAAGGGGAAATATCTCGGAAGGACGACGATCGATGCGCCAGTCGACCTGTACGGGTCGATGGTGGTCGGCACTCTGATCGTCAACGGCAGGACGATTCCGCGGGGGCCGATCGGGGTTCCGCCCTGGTAGCTAGGTCTCGACGACCGCTCCGCCGATGGTCCGCGAATAGCCAGTGAACTCGGCAATGGAGCGGCCCTCGGCCGTTCTCACCGATACGCGAGTCACGCCGCTGCGGCCGGCAGTCGCCACTTCCTCGGCTTCGGCGACCAGCACCTCGCTTTCCTCGGCGCTGCCGAGGAAAACGATCGACGCCTGGGCGGCGACGGTCTTTTCGTTCTTGCCATTGCAGACGTAGGCGAAGGCCGTGTCGGCCAGCGCGAACACCATGCCCCCGTGGACGATCCGGTGCCCGTTCAGCATGTCGGCACGGACCGTCATCGCCAGCCGGGCATAGCCGGCGCGCGCTTCCTCGATGGCGATCCCCCACGCCGGGCCGGTTCCTTCGGCGGCAAGCATGCCGTGCGCAACCCATGATGCGAGTTCGTCGGGGGTCATGTGCATTCTCCCGTCACCCCGGCCTTGAGCCGGGGTCCGCCTGTTCCTACTGCGGCAAAGAAGAAGGCGGATGCCGGGTCAAGCCCGGCATGACGAAGGTGCACATGACGTACGAAACGATCCTCTTCGAATCGGGCTCGATCGCGCGGATCACGCTGAACCGTCCGGATCGGCTCAACAGCTTCACCGTCAAAATGCACGAGGAGGTGCGCGACGCGCTAGCGAGCCTGGGCGAGTCGCGCGTCCTGGTCCTGACCGGTGCCGGCCGCGGCTTCTGCGCCGGCCAGGACCTCAATGATCGCGCAGTCGCGCCCGGTCAGGCCGTCGACCTTGGCGAGACGGTCGAGCAATGCTGGAATCCCCTGGTCCGCACGTTGACGTCCCTTCGCCAGCCGGTGATCGCGCGCGTGAACGGGGTGGCCGCGGGCGCCGGCGCGAACATCGCACTCGCCTGCGACATCGTTGTTGCCGCCAAATCGGCAAAGTTCATCCAGAGCTTTTCGGCGATTGGGCTGATTCCCGACAGCGGCGGCACATGGGCGCTCCCGCGGCTCGTCGGCCAGGCCCGCGCGCTGGGCCTGGCGCTGACCGGCGAGCCGCTGCCGGCCGAGAAAGCCGAAACATGGGGGCTGATCTGGAAAGCGGTCGATGACGATGCGCTGGACGCCGAGGTCGACGCCCTCGCGGCGCGGCTCGCTTCGCTTCCCCCGCTCGGCCTCGCCGCGATCAAGGAAATGGTTCGGTCGAGCTGGAGCCGCACCCTGGACGAAGAGCTGGAACGTCAGGCGGAGCAGATGCGGCGTCTCGGGTTCACCGAGGATTATCGCGAGGGCGTCGCGGCCTTCTTGGAGAAGCGCCAGCCGAATTTCACGGGGCGCTGACCAGCTCGCTGAATTTGGTGAGATCGATGTTTCCGCCCGAGACGACGCACACGATCGAGCCGTCGCCTGTCTTGCCGGTAAGGGCCGCGGCGAGCGACAGCGCGCCCGCGCCTTCGGCAATCGTCCGCGATTTCTCGGCGATGAGACGCATCGCATCGCGCGTCTGGTCGAGCGTGACGGTGATGGCGTCATCGACCACCGGCCGCATCCGCTGCCACATCCGCTCAGTCACGCTCTTGCCCCCCGCCCCGTCGACGAACGACGCCTGCCAGTCGGGAAAGCGCTTCGGAGCGCCCTCGGCGAGGGAGTAGGCATAGGGCGCCGCGGTCTCGGGCTCGGCGCCCATGACCCTTGCGTCGGGCTTCAACGCCTTGATCGCGCTGCCGACCCCGGTGATCAGCCCGCCGCCGCCGATCGCGCAGATCACCGTCCGCACATCCGGCAGGTCCTCGACGATTTCGAGGCCCATGGTTCCGTGCCCGGCGATGAAATCATGGTTGTCGAAAGGATGGACGAAGGTTGCGTCCATCCCGTCGAATTGATGGGTTTCCGCGGCCACCCAGGCGACCTCGTAGGATACCGGAACGATGGTCGCGCCGAGCGCCCGCATCCGGTCGAGCTTGGTCCGCGGCGCGGTTTCGATGGCGACGACCGAGCAGGGCACGCCGAACGCCCGGGCCGCGTAGGCCACTCCTTGGCCGGCATTGCCGGCGCTGATCGTCCACACGCCGCGAGCCCGCTCTTCGTCCGACAGGCGCGCGACCGCATTGGCTGCGCCGCGGATCTTGTAAGCATTGGTCGGCTGCAAGTTCTCGAGCTTGAGGTAGATATTCTCGTCGAACCTGACGAGCGGGGTTCGCAGGACCGTCCCCGCGATCCGCTCGCGCGCTTGTTCGATGTCGCCGAGCGCGATCGGCCGCACCGGTGGGATCATTCCCCAATCCTCCCGCCATGGCGGTAGTCCACGGTCGGCCGCTTCTGCAACTCTCACCCGACCTGCTCGTTTCGTTGTAAGAACAACAACCGAAAGGGAGGCGCCCGTGCTTGGCACCATCCTCGTCATTCTTCTGATCCTGTTCCTGATCGGCGCCCTGCCGCGCTGGGGCTACAGCAGCGGCTGGGGATATGGCCCGTCGGGAATCCTCGGCCTCATCCTCGTCATCGTGGTGATCCTGCTGCTGCTCGGCCGGATTTAGGCTCCCGCCTTCTCCGCAAAGCTCCACGCCGCCGCGGCGAGGGTCGGCACCCGCTCTGCCATCTCGGCAGCCTTGGCGTGGCTTGCCGTGCCGTCGATCACGCGCTTCTTGATGCCCTGAACGATGCCGGCGAGCCGGAACAGATTGTAAGCGAAATACCAGTCGAGCCGGTGGCTCACCGCGACCCCGGATCGCGCGGCGTAGCGCCCGGCGATCTCTTCGAGGTTGGGAATCCCGAGGACGTCGAGGTCGAGCCCCGCCAGGCCGGCGCCGCCGTCGGCTGGCATCACCCATTGCATCGCCAGATAGGAAAAATCGGCCAAGGGGTCGCCGAGCGTGGCCAATTCCCAGTCGAGGACGGCCGTCAACGTCCCGTCGCCGTCGAACACGACATTGTCGATGCGATAGTCGCCGTGGACGATCGCGGTACGCGCCTGCTGCGGCAGGGTTTCGGGAAGGAAGGCGATGAGCCGTTCCATCTCCGGCAGATAATCGGTCTGCGAATCGCGGTACTGGCGGGTCCAGCGCGCGACCTGGCGCTCGAAATAATTGCCGGGCTTGCCGAAGTCGCCAAGCTCGGCCGATTGCGGGTCGATATTGTGAAGGTCGGCGAGCGTGTCGATCAATTGCTCGTACATCGTCCGCCGGGTCGCCGGATCGAACTCGGGCAAGGCGCCGTTGGCGTAGGGGCGGCCCCTCGCCAGCTCCATGACGTAGAAGATCGCCCCGATGACGTTAGGGTCGTCGCACAGCGCGAGCGGCCGGGGCACGGGAAAGTCGAGCGGGTGGAGCGCGGCCAACAGCCGAAATTCGCGGTCGACGGCATGCGCCGAGGGCAACAGCGGGCCGAAGGGCTTGCGGCGCAGCACGTAATCGCCCGATGCGGCGCCGATCCGGTAGGTCGGGTTCGACTGGCCCGAGGCGAACTTGGTCAGGGTGAAGGGGCTACTGAACCCCTCGACGTTGGCCTCCAGCCACGCGCCCAGCGCCGCCTTGTCGATCGCCTGCTCGCTCACCGGTGCTTCTTATACTCCAGCCGGGCAATCGCGCGGCGGTGGACCTCGTCGGGCCCGTCGGCGAGGCGCAAAGTCCGGATCGACGCATAGGCGCGCGCCAGGCCGACATCCTCCGACACGCCGGCCGCTCCGAACGCCTGGATCGCGTCATCGATGATCCGCAACGCCATCAGCGGCGCCGCCACCTTGATCATCGCGATTTCGCCCTGCGCGGCCTTGTTGCCGGCCCGGTCCATCATGTCCGCGGCCTTGAGACACAGCAGCCGTGTCATTTCGATGTCGATGCGGGCGTTGGCGACGCGCTCTTCCCACAGACCCTGCTCGGCGATGGTCTTGCCGAACGCGGTGCGACTCATCAGCCTTTTGACCATTGCGGCAAGCGCTTCCTCGGCGACGCCGATTGTGCGCATGCAATGGTGGATCCGGCCCGGGCCCAGGCGCCCCTGCGCGATCTCGAAGCCCCTGCCCTCGCCAAGCAGCATGTTCGATGGCGGAACGCGCACGTCCTTAAGCTCGATCTCCATGTGGCCGTGCGGCGCGTCGTCATAGCCGAATACCGGCAGGTGCCGCTTGATCGTCACGCCCGGCGCATCGAGCGGGACGAGGATCATCGACTGCTGCTTGTGTGTGTCGGCGTCGGGGTCGGTCTTGCCCATCAGGATCGCGACCTTGCACCGCGGGTCGCCCGCCCCGCTCGACCACCATTTGCGACCGTTGATCACATATTCGTTGCCCCGCATCTCGATGCGGCACTTGATGTTGGTCGCATCCGACGAAGCAACGTCGGGCTCGGTCATCAGGAAGGCCGAGCGGATTTCGCCGTCCATCAGCGGCTTCAGCCATTGGTCCTTCTGCTCGCGCGTCCCGTAGCGGTGGATGACCTCCATGTTGCCGGTGTCGGGCGCCGAGCAGTTGAACGCCTCGGACGACCAGCCGATGCGGCCCATTTCCTCGGCGCAAAAGGCGTATTGCAGGTTGGTGAGCGCCGGCCCTTCGAATTCGAAGCTGTCGTCGACCGGGGTCGCGCCGTGCGAGGGCGGCATGAAGAGGTTCCACAGGCCCGCGGCGCGGGCCTTCGCCTTTAGTTCCTCGATGACAGGCAGGACCTTCCAGCGGTCGCCCTCGCGCTGCTGCGCCTCATAGTCCGCGACGCGCGGGCGGACCTCGGCGTCCATGAAGGCGCGCACCCGGTCGCGCCACTCGGTCTCGGCCGGGCCAAGGCTGAAATCCATTCCCGCCGACTATCAGCAACTGTCTGCCGTGGCTATGAGCGCCGCATGGCGAGGCTGGAAGGCAAGGTCGCGATCGTCACCGGCGCCGCGTCCGGGATCGGCAAGGCGACGGTCGAGCTGTTCCGAGCGCATGGCGCGACGGTCGTCGGCGCGGATGCCGCCAACGGCGCGGATGTGCGATGCGATGCCGGCAGCGAGGCAGAGGTGAAGCGCCTCGTCGAACGCGTCGTCGCGGAGCATGGCGGGATCGACATCTTCTTCGCCAATGCCGGGATTTCGGGCGGCTGGGCGACGATTGCAGAGCAGACGGCCGAGGATTGGGCCGAGATACTTCGGGTAAATCTGATCGGTCCGTTTCTCGCGGTGAAATATGCGGGTCCCGCGATCGCCGGGCGCCGCGGCGGGGCGATCATTTGCACCGCGAGCGTCGCGGGCTTGCGCTCAGGCGCGGGCGGAGCGGCTTATTCGGCTTCGAAGGCGGGCGTGATCAACCTCGTCCAGACTGCGGCCCAGCAGCTCTCCGGCTCTGGAGTCCGCGTGAACGCTATCTGCCCGGGCCTGATCGAAACGGGCATGACCAGGCCGATGTACGACATGGCCCGCGACAGCGGCCAGGCCCACCGCATCGGCGAGCTCAACCCGCTGAAGCGAGGCGGGGAGCCCGATGAAATCGCCCAGGCTGCGCTGTTCCTCGCGTCCGACGACGCGAGTTATGTCAACGGGGCGGCGCTGGTGGTCGATGGCGGCCTGTCGAGCAGCCACCCGACGACGCGGCGGTTCGATATTCGAATGCTCTGATCCGTCATGCCGAACTTGTTTCAGTATCCATTTTCTTCGTAGGGCGAAGCCTTCTCAAGAATGGACCCTGGCGAGTTCAGGGTGACGGTGGAACGAGTGAAAACGCCCCAACTTTTGAATTACGAGCGCGACCGTTGGGTCGCGGGTGACGGCAATGTCGAAATTGTCAGCGCGATCGACGGCGCGCCGGTCGCGGTGACCGGCTCGGGCGGGCTCGATTTCGGCGGGATGCTGCGCCATGCGCGCGAGGTCGGCGGGCCGGCCTTGAGGACGCTGACGTTCCACGAGCGGGCGCGGATGATCAAGGCGCTCGGCCTCGCGATCATGGCCCGCAAGGAAGAGCTGTACGAGCTCAACTACCAGACCGGGGCCACGCGCAAGGACGGGTGGATCGACATCGAGGGCGGCGCCGGAACGCTCTTTTCTTTCTCTTCCAAGGGCCGGCGCGAGCTGCCCGACGCGCACGTGCTGCTCGACGGCCAGCTCGAGGGCCTGTCCAAGAAGGGGACGTTCGTCGGCCAGCACATCTACACGCCGCTGCACGGCGCCGCGGTGCACATCAACGCGTTCAACTTCCCGGTGTGGGGGATGCTGGAAAAGCTGGCGCCGACCCTG
>DATEEM010000090.1:0-18154 GCA_035281125.1 Sphingomicrobium sp.
TGAAGCGATAGCCATCGCGGCTGACGGCCGAGAGGCTGTCGGCATAGACGATGGTTCGGCAAACCCCGCCGTCGCAACTGACCCAGTGCCAGCTCATCGCGCCGGGCGTGTGGCCCGGCGTGGCGAGCGCGGTCAGCATGAGGTTGCCGAGCCGCACCTGGCCGCCATCCTCGATCACGTGGTCGACGCGCGCGGCCGGGAACGGCGGATGCATGCCCGCCTGCGGGTCGCCCGCGCCGGCGGCGCCCGTCCGAAAGACCGCAGCGGCAGCCCGAGATGCGTAAAGCTGCGCCCCGCTCAGCCGCTGCAGGCGCGCGATGCCGCCGACATGGTCGAGATGCTCGTGACTGTGGAGCAGGATCTTCACGTCGCGAAGCCGGAAGCCGAGCTTGCGGATGTTGCTCGCGATCAGGTCCGCGCCAGCTTCCGTCCCGCCGTCGATCAATATGTGGCCGTCGCTTCCCGTGATCAGGATCGCCGAAATGCCGCAGCTTCCGACCAGATAGGTGTTGGCGTGAATGCGCACCGGCGGCGCCGCCTTGTCCCAGTCGTCCCAGTCCTTGCACGCGGCAGCGAAGGCCGGGCCAGCGGTCTCGATCGGCGCGACCGGGCGTTCCACTTGGGGCGGCGGCTTTTGCAGCGGAATGACGACCTGGTTGAGCTGTGCCGCCGCGGCGAGGAAGGCGAGGCTAGCGAACATAGCTCGCCCCGTTGACGTCGATCACGGTGCCGGTGGCCGACGCCGGCGCTTCGGTCGCGAGCCAGCGGATCGTCTCGGCGACTTCGTCGGTCGTCGCGACCCGCCCGAGCGGAATGTCGGCGACGATCTTCGCGCCGCCGCGGCCGGCCAGATATTCGTCGGTCATCTCCGACACGGTGAAGCCGGGCGCGACCGCGAAACACAGCACGCCTTGCGCCGCGTAGCCGCGCGCGATGGTCCGCGTCATGCTGACTAGCGCGCCCTTGGACGCGGCGTAGTGCCAATGCTGCGGGCTGTCGCCGCGGAAGGCGGCGCGGCTGGCCACGTTGACGATCCGCCCCGGACCTCCGCGCTCGAGGAAGTGCGCGACCGCCAACCGGCCGAGATCCGCAGCGGCCTGAAGGTTGATCGTCAGCATCCGCCGCCACGCCGCATGCCATTCCGCTTCGTCCGCGCTGACGTCGACGGCCTCGTAGATGCCGGCATTGTTCACGACCACGTCGATGCGGCCGCCCAGTCTTTCCAGGGCCATGTCCCAAACGCGGCGCGGTGCCGATTCGTCGACAAGGTCGCCGGCGATCAGCTCCTCGCTGCCACGTGTCGAATGGCCGGCGACGTCATGGCCGCGCGATTTTAGCAATTCATAGGTAGCGCCGCCGATTCCGCGGCTGGCTCCGGTGACGAGGATGTTCATGGCGGCGGATTAATTCAGGACAGCCGGCATTGCGAGGAGCGAATGCGACGAAGCAATCCAGAACGGCGCCTGGATTGGTTGGCTACGCTCGCAATGACGGCAGGATGGGCGGTCTTACGCAGCCATGCCGCTGACGAAGGCCTTCGCCGTAGTCTTGAAGTTGGCGATCTGCTCGGAGAAGCGGCCGAAACCTTCCTCGACCTGATCGATGTCCTTGGCGACATTTTCGGTGTCGCTGCGGATCGCCGCGATGGTCGAACTCATCGAGTCCGCCGCGAGCGCGGTCTCGTCGACCGCGGCTGTGATCATCGTCACGGTCTGCGCCTGGAGCTCCATCGCCTGGCGGATGCGGTCGGCGGAGGTCTGCACTTCCTCGACCGTGCCCTGGATCGAGCCGTTGGCCTCGACCGTCTGCTTGGTGGCCTGCTGGATGGCCGTGATCTTGGCGGTGATGTCGTCGGTCGCCCGCGCCGTCTGCGAGGCGAGGCTCTTCACCTCCTGCGCGACAACGGCGAACCCGCGCCCGGCATCGCCCGCCCGCGCCGCCTCGATCGTCGCGTTGAGCGCCAGCAGGTTGGTCTGTCCGGCAATGTCGCGGATCAGCGAGAGGATGGATTCGATCGCCTCGACGTGCGCGCTCAGCGCCTGGCTGACTTTCACCGCCTGGCTCGACTGCTCGCCGGCGCGGGTCGCGACGCCGGCGGCGACCTCGACCTCGGAGCGGGCGTCCTCGATGGCGCGGATCAGGCCGGCGGCGGTCTGGGCGGCTTCGCGCATCGCCACGGCCGATTGCTCGGCGGCGGCCGCGACTTCGCTGGTCTTCCCGAGCATCCCGCGGGCCGAGGCAGCGGTCGCGCGGGTGCGGTCGGTCAGCGCCTTCGACTGCTCTGTGCTGGCGCGGACCAGGTCGGCGACGCGCTTCTCGAACTCGGCGCTCTCGCGGCCGCGCTGGTCGGCGGCCTCGATCGCCTCGAGCAGCGCGACCTGGGCAAGGATGATGTCGGTTTCGTAGGCCGTCAGGCGCTGCAGCGCGCAGACACAGTGCCGAAGCCTTTCGGGATCGCTGGCGAAGCGCTCGAACATTTGTGCGGTGATGCGGGTGATCAGTTGGTCGCGCGCGGCGATATAACCGGGGACCGACGTCTTGTCGCGATAGATGCGGCGGCCGTATTCGGCGACGTTCTGAATCCACTCCGCGTCGACCCGTGCGCCGTAATGGGCGTGGACTCGTTCCGCGGCCTCGTTGCCGAACTGCGCGCGGACTTCGGCGTCGATGATGTCCCCGGCATCGGTCCACAGCCGCTCGAGGTCGCTCTGCAGCGACCCGTCGGCATTATAGGCTTTAAGCCGCGTGCCCACCTGCTCGTCGGTCAGCCGCTGCAGCCCGCCAGTGTCGCTCATCGATGTCGTCTCCGTAACTCGTCCCTGCGCTCCGCATCGGAACGCCCCGAGCCGCTTTGCCGGAGAATGGTTAAGACCCGGTTAGGCGCGCCGCCGAAACTTGCCTCCACCCGGGCGCCGCCCTAAGCGGTCGCGGGTCTCCGCCGCTTCGGCACAATCAGGGAAAGCCAGCCTCATGGCCGCCACCAATCCACGCCCGCTCTCGCCCCATCTCACGATATGGCGATGGGGTCCGCACATGGTCGTCTCGATCCTTCATCGAATTACTGGCGCGGGATTGTCCTTTCTCGGCCTCGCGCTGCTCAGCTGGTGGCTGGTCGCGCTGGCGAACGGGCCGGACGCTTATGCGAGCTTCACCAAGGCGGTCACCAGCCCGGTCGGGCTCGTGGTGCTGATCGGTCTCACCTGGGCGCTCTTCCAGCACCTCTTCTCCGGCATCCGGCATCTGGTGACGGACACCGGCGCCGGCTTCGAGCTCGGCGACAACAAAAGCTCCGCCGTGCTCTCCATCGTCGGGTCGCTGGTCCTGACCGCGGCGCTGTGGGCCTATCTGCTGGGAGTGGCGAAATGAGCGTCGGCGAAAGCGCAACGCCGCTGGGCAAGGCCCGCGGGCTCGGCTCCGCGCGCGAGGGCGGCGAGCATTGGCTGACCGAGCGGGTGACCAGCATCGCCTTGCTCCTTCTCGGCGTGTGGCTGATCGCCTCGCTGCTGATCCTGCCCTCGCTCGACGCGCGGACCATCCTCGAATGGCTCAATGCGCCGAGCGGCGCGGTGCCGATGGCGCTGCTGATCGTCGTCGGCTTCAGGCATGCGCTGGACGGGATGAAGGTCGTCGTCGACGATTATGTCCATGACGAGGGCAATCGCTTCGCGTGCAACCTCCTGCTCCTGTTCCTCGCCGTTGGCGGCGGGTCGCTGGCCTTGTTCGCCCTCGCGCGGATCGCATTTGGAGCGAATGGTTGAGCGCCTACAAGATCATCGATCATAGCTATGACGTGGTCGTCGTCGGCGCTGGCGGCGCCGGCCTCCGCGCGACTATGGGCGCTGCCGAGCAGGGCCTGAAGACGGCTTGCGTCACCAAGGTCTTCCCGACCCGCAGCCATACTGTCGCCGCGCAGGGCGGGATCGCCGCCAGCCTCGGCAACATGGGCCCGGACCACTGGACCTGGCACATGTACGACACCGTCAAGGGCTCCGACTGGCTCGGCGACCAGGACGCGATCGAATATCTGTGCCGCGAGGCGCCCGCCGCGGTGATCGAGCTCGAGCACATGGGGCTTCCGTTCAGCCGCACGGCCGAGGGCAAGATCTACCAGCGCGCGTTCGGCGGAATGACCCAGAACATGGGCGAGGGTCCCGCCGCGCAGCGAACCTGCGCGGCCGCGGATCGTACCGGCCATGCGATGCTCCACACGCTTTACTCGCAGAGCCTCAAGCACGACGCCGATTTCTTCATCGAATATTTCGCGATCGATCTGATCATGCAGGACGGCGCGTGCCGCGGGCTGGTCGCGCTCAACCTCGACGACGGGTCGATCCATCGCTTCCGCGCCCAGGCCGTGGTGCTCGCGACCGGCGGTTATGGAAAGATCTATTTCACCGCGACCAGTGCGCACACTTGTACCGGCGACGGCAATGCGATGGTCCTCCGTGCCGGGCTTCCGCTGCAGGACATGGAGTTCGTGCAGTTCCACCCGACCGGCATATACGGCGCGGGCGTGCTCATTACCGAGGGCGCGCGCGGCGAGGGCGGCTATCTGACCAACGCGAGCGGCGAGCGCTTCATGGAGCGCTACGCGCCTCACGCCAAGGACTTGGCCAGCCGCGACGTGGTGTCGCGCTCGATGGCGATGGAAATTCGCGAGGGCCGCGGCGTCGGCGAGCACAAGGACCACATTCACCTGCACCTCGACCATATCGACGCGAAGATCCTCGCCGAGCGCCTGCCCGGCATCACGGAGACGGCGAAGACCTTCGCCGGCGTCGACCTGACCCGCCAGCCGATCCCGGTCGCGCCCACGGTCCACTACACGATGGGCGGAATTCCCACGAACTTCCACGGCGAGGTGGTCACGCTGAAGGACGGCAATCCGGACGCGGTCGTGCCCGGCCTGTTCGCCGTCGGGGAGGCGGCCTGCGTCAGCGTCCATGGTGCCAACCGCCTCGGCTCGAACAGCCTCATCGACCTCGTCGTGTTCGGCCGCGCCGCCGGCAAGCGCCTCGGCGAGATCCTGAAGCCGGGCGTGATCCAGGAGCCGCTGGCGAAGGATGCGTCGGACCTCGCCCTGTCGCGGCTCGACAAGTTCCGCCACGCCGAGGGCGGCAGCCCGACCGCGGCGATCCGCCTCGACATGCAGCGCGTGATGCAGGCCGATTGCGCAGTGTTCCGCACCGACCGCACGCTCGCCGAGGGCGTTGCCAGGATCGACCAGGTGTTCACGCGCATGGCCGACGTCCATGTCACCGACCGCAGCCTGATCTGGAACAGCGACCTGGTCGAGACGCTCGAGCTAGACAACCTCCTGGCCCAGGCCGTCGTGACGATGCACTGCGCCGCCAACCGCAAGGAAAGCCGCGGCGCGCACATGCACGAGGATTATCCCGATCGGGACGACAAGAAGTGGATGAAGCACACGCTGGCGTGGCTCGACGGCTGGGGCGGCAAGGGCGGGTCGGTGAAGATCGACTATCGCCCGGTCCACGACTTCACGCTCACCGACGACATTGAGTACATCAAGCCCAAGCCGCGAGTGTACTGAGAGCCTTCGCGTGGGGGACGTCGTCGAGCTCTCCGAGAGTTATCGCGGCGATCCGAAAATCCCACCGTTCGACGAATCCCGGCCGCTTTTCCTGTTCGACGGCATTTGCGTCCTCTGTTCCACCGGCGTGTCTTTCCTGATGCGTCACGACCGCCGGGGGAAAATCGCCCTCGCGTCGGCCCAGTCGCCGCTCGGGCGTGCGCTCTACGCACACTACGGCTTGAAGATCGACGCGAGCTATCTGATGGTCGCAGACGGCCGGGCCTATGCAAAGACGGACGGCTTCATTCGCGTCGGCAAGGAACTGGGCGGCATCTGGCGAGCGGCCGATCTGCTCCGCCTCATTCCCCGGCCTTTGCGCGATTGGCTTTATGACAGGCTTGCGGCCAATCGATACCGGCTTTTCGGCAAGAGCTCCTATTGCGGGTTACTGACTCCTGACCAGCGGGCGCGACTGATCGATCGGTAGCGCGCCTCAGAAATCGACCTTGTCGTAGTGAGACGGGGGCACGATCACCTCCATCCGCTCGCCGAGCAGGGGCCGGAAGCCCGGCCGCGACTTCATCACCGCATACCAGTCCTTGGTCTGCTTGTGGCCGCGCCAGTCCAGCGCGCCGAGATAATCGATTACGCTGAGGTGCGCCGCCGCGGTGAAGTCGGCGAGGCTGAGGCCGGGACCGGCCAGCCAGCGGCGGTGATCGAGCAGATAATCGACATAATCGAGATGCTCGGACGCGACCCGCATCGCCTCGCGCAGCACGCGCGTGTCGGGGCTTTCGCGGGTCACGAGACGCTTGCGCATCCGCTCGTTCAACAGCGGCTCGACGACTTCGCGGTAGAGCTTGATGTCGAACCATTCGACCATTCGGCGGATTTCGGCGCGGAGCTGAGCATTGCCGTGAATCATCGGCATGCGGTCGACCGTCTCGTCGAAATATTCGACGATCGGCTGCGATCCGATCAGGGTCACCGCCTGGTCCGGCTCGACCATCACCGGGGTTTCGCCCGCCGGGTTCAGGTCGATGAACTCGTCGCGCTTCTCCCACGGATTCTCGCGCACCAGCTCATGGCCGATGCCTTTCTCGGCAAGGACCAGCCGGACCTTGCGGGAAAAGGGGCATAGCGGGAACTGGAAAAGCTGCCACATGGAGGGGCAGCTTTAGCGCGACCCGGCCCCTAGTCCACCTCCTTGCGAGCACAGCGAAGCAATCCAGAATGGATTGCCACGTCGCGCTTCGCGCTCCTCGCAATGACGACCGAGCTAGCGCTTCGGATAGGTCGGGTCGGGCATGTTGGCCGCGGCGCGCTCAAGCGACCGGCGGGCCTCCTCGAGGCTCTTCATCATCGCGGGAAGCGCGTCCGCCATCGCCTTCATTCCTTGGCGCATCATCGGCTTCGCCTCGGCGATCTGCCGCTGCAGATCCACGTCGATGCCGGGCTCGATGTCGCGGATCGTCCGCCGCTTCTCGGCCTCGCTCGCCTGCCGGCCCTCGAGCGCCGCTTCGACACCGCCGACGGGCAGGTCGAGCAAGGCCCTGGATAAGGCCTGCATGGCGTTGGTCAACCGGTCGGCCAGAGCGGGATCGTTGAGCGCGCGCTGCATGGCGGCGGGCGGCTGCGACGCAGGCGCCTGCGCCGCAACAGGGGTCGCGATCAGGACCAGCGGAAGCAATGAAATGCTCGTGCGCATAGGCCGATTCTCCCCGCAGCAGCTTAGCCGAACATGAACGCGAGATAAATCAGCGCATCGTCAGCCAGGCGACCGCCACCGCGCCGGCGATGATCCGGTACCAGGCGAAGGGGGCGAAGCCGTGGCGCGAGATGTAATGGACGAACGCCTTCACCACGATGATCGCCACCACGAAGCTGATGACGAAGCCAACCGCGACGGTGCCGAACCCGACCCCGCTCGCGCCCGCGATCAGCGCGTCGTGGTGGCGCGCGATCTCGAGGGTGGTCGCGCCGACCATGGTCGGGATGGCAAGGAAGAAGCTGAATTCCGCGGCAGTGCGCCGCTCCACGCCCAGCGACAGGCCGCCCATGATCGTCGCGCCGGAGCGGCTGACGCCGGGGATCATCGACAGGCACTGGATGATGCCGACCCCGATCACCGTTTTCAGCGGCATTTCCGCCACGCCGACCACCGGCGTATCCTTGACCACCCGCTCGATTACCAGGATCGCGACGCCGCCGAGGATGAGCATCCAGGCGACGACCATCGCATTGCCGAGCAGGGCCTCGATGTTGTCGATCAAGAGGACGCCGAGGATTGCCGATGGGAGGAAGCCGATCAGGATGTTGCGCACGAACCGCCACGACATCGGGTTCGCGCGGAACAGGCCTTCGAGCACCGCCCAGAAGGTGCGCCAGTAGAGCACGACGATCGACAGGATCGCGCCGAGCTGGATGATGACGTTGAACGCCGCCCATTTGGCCGCGTCGAAGCCGAGCAGCTCGGTGGCGAGGATCAGGTGGCCGGTCGAGGAGACCGGAAGGAACTCGGTGACGCCCTCGACGATGCCGAGGATGATCGCGATCAGCAGGATGGGCACGTCAGTGGGTTGCCGCCAGATTGACCCGCCGGCCGGCGAAGCGGCTGCCGCGGAAGCGCTCGAGCCATTCGTGGCCGACCGCGGCAAGCGGCGTCGGGCTGATCCCGAACGCCTCGAGGCCTGGCACCTCGCCCGAGGCGACATTGTCGCGCTGCAGCATCAGCCATTGGTCGCGGGTCAGCGGCGCGCCGGGCAGCCAGCCGAACCGCGAGAGGAGATTGCCGAACAGGTCCGGCATGGCGACGAGCTCGGGCGACTGTCCGGAAAGCTCCAACACCGCGCGGTGCAGCTCGACCATGGTCATCACCTGCGGGCCGGCGATCTCGTACGTTTTTCCACCGTGGGCCGTGGCATCTAGCGCGGCCTTGGCGATCGCACTCGCGAGGTCGCGGACATAAACCGGCTGGAATTTGCGCTGCGCCGCGATCACCGGAAGGAACGGTAGCCGCGCCATCGCGGCGAACCGGTTGGTTAGCTGGTCCTCGGGCCCGAACACTAGCGAGGGGCGGACGATCGTTGCCCCCTTGAGCGCCGTGCGGACCGCCGCTTCGCCCTCGCCCTTGGTGCAGCCGTATCTGGACTGCGACCGCGGGTCGGCCCCGATCGCCGACACGTGCACGAGCACCCGGGCGCCCGCCTGCTTCGCGGCCTCGGCGACGTTGCGCGCGCCGTCGACGTGGACCGCCCGCATGTTACCCCCGAACACCCCGACCAAGTTGATCGCCGCCGTGGCGCCGTCCAGCGCGCGACCGACCGCGTCGGCGTCGGTGATGTCCGCCTTGACGAAGCCGAACTGGCCGACCTGGCCGAGGGGCTGGATGAAATAATCGTTGCGCGGGTCGCGCGAGGCGACGCGAATTCGCGCGCCTTCCTTCATCAGCAGCTCGCACACGTAGCGGCCGATGAAACCGGCTCCGCCAAAGATGGTGACGATCTCTTGCCGGCGGGCGATCATGGCCGCTGCCCTAGCTTCACCCGATGAGCGTTGACAAGGCGCTCGGCGCGCCTTTAAGCGCGCGCCCCTACCACCTAAATTCGTGTGGCCTGCCCAGGTGGCGGAATTGGTAGACGCACCAGCTTCAGGTGCTGGCGCTCGCAAGGGCGTGGAGGTTCGAGTCCTCTCCTGGGCACCATCCTCGTGCGCGACCATCTGGCGATGGCGGGCATGAGGATCGGACGATGACTTACCTCAGGATCTGGAAATTTCGTCCCGCGCCTGGCCGGGAGGACGCGTTCGCCGCGGCCTACGGCCCCGACGGCGCGTGGCCCGCCTTGTTTGGCAAAGCCGACGGCTATCTCGGCACCGAGCTGTACCGCCCGGATCGGCCCGGCGGCTGGTGGCTGACCATCGACCGCTGGGCCAGCGCTGAAGGTTTCGAGCGGTTCGGCGCGCAGTTCGGCGCGGAATATCGCGCACTGGATGCCCGGCTGGAGGGCGTGGCGGGTGACGAGCAGTTCGTCGGCGCATTCGGAAGCGGGCCCGCCGAAGGTCACATGGATGACACTTGAAGCCTCACGCTGGCGGGCCACCTTGATACCATGATCGACATCCGCAAATTCGACAGCCTCGGCCACGCCGACCATGGCTGGCTCAACGCCCGCCACCATTTCTCCTTCGCCAATTATTACGACCCCGACCGCATGGGATGGGGGGCGATCCGCGTGTGGAACGACGACGAGATCGCGGCGAAGAGCGGCTTCCCGCCGCACCCGCACCGCGACATGGAGATCATCACCTATGTCCGCACGGGCGCGATCACCCACCAGGATTCGATGGGTAACAAGGGCCGCACGGCCGCCGGCGACGTCCAGGTGATGAGCGCCGGGCGCGGCGTCACCCATTCCGAATATAATTTGGAGGACGAGAAGACGACCTTGTTCCAGATCTGGATCGAGACCGACAAGCCGACGGCCGAGCCGAACTGGGGTGCGAAGCCGTTTCCCAAGGACGCCCGCGAAGGCGCGTTCCAGTTGCTCGCGAGCGGCGATTCGAACGACGGCGCGCTCACCATCAACGCCGACGCGCGTGTGCTCGGCGCGACGGTCAATGCCGGCTCGAGCATCGCCTTCGACGCCGATCCCGGCCGCCATCTCTATCTCGTCCCCAGCGGCCGGGTGCGCGTCAACGGCGTCGAGGCCGGGCCGCGCGACGGCGTCGCCATCACCGGCGAGCAGCGAATCGAGATCGCGGCCGACGAGGATTCCGAACTGGTGCTGGTCGACGCCCGTTAGCCAGTCCTGAGTCCGGCCCCGTTCATCGAGCATCTGCTTGAATAGAAGGGCTTAGAAGGGCATGTGCGAGCGGCGCGCCCGGCGGACCGGGCTCGACTCACGGCATGGTCAGGAGAGGATGAGGGCGGTTTCACGCTTGAAGTTGGCGATGCTCGCGGCGGGCCTGATGCTCGCCGCGTCTCCAACGCTCGCCCAGAACGCCCAGGAATCGGCTAGCGGGACCCCGGCCGCGGAGGCGATCGGTCCGCGCGAGCTGCAGAATTTCTCGCTCGACGGAACGGTCACACGCCAAGCCGATGCGCCACCCGTGGGCGCCCCGGCGCAATCGCGGACAACACCTGCGCCCCCGCCGCCCCAGGGTGCGGCGGGCGCCACGCCGCGCGCCACGCCGCGGACCGCCGCGGTGCGCGAAACGCCCTCTCCGGCGTCGCAACCGAGTCGGCGCGGGGAGGCGCTGGCACTCGAACTCCCGCCGACGCCCGCAGGCGCCTCACCTCTTCCGGCGGCCGCACCGCAGCCCGGCTTCGCGGTGGACGTCGCGCCCGCGTCGGCGCCGCTGCGGCCGCCTCCCGGCCCGACTTGGTGGCCGTGGCTGTTGCTTGCCGTGTTGGGGGGAGCGACCGCCGCCTTCCTGCTCCGGCGCCGCCGGTCGCATGAGGCTTTCGCCGGCGGCCCGTCGGTCGATGCCTTTGCCGGCCCGGAGCCGGCTGCGGTGCCGCGGCCGGCACCCGCGCCGGCGCCGCCGCCCCCTCCCAAGGCTCCGACGGCCAAGCCGTCCGGAATTGTCTCGACCCGGCTGCGCCCGTGGATCGAAATCGGATTCGCGCCGATCGGCTGCAGCGTCGACGACGACCGCGTGTTGATCGACTTCGAGGTCGAGTTGTTCAACTCGGGCGCGGGCCCGGCGCGCGACATCCTGGTCGAGGCGAGCATGTTCAACGCCGGCCCGACCCAGGATCGCGACATCGGCGCTTTTTTCGCCAAGCCCGTCGGCGAGGGCGAGCGCATCCAGGTCCTTCCGCCGCTGCAGCGCATCACGTTCCGGTCCGCCCTCGTTGCCCCGCGGACCAACATTCAGCAATTCGAGCTTGCCGGCCGCAAGCTGTTCGTGCCGCTCGTCGCGTTCAACGCAATCTACCGGTGGAGCGGCGGCGACGGCCAGACTTCATCCGGCTATCTGCTGGGCCGCGAGGGCAAATCCGACAAGCTCGGGCCGCTGCGCCTCGACCTCGGGCCGCGCGCCTTCACCAACCTTGCGTCGCGGCTCCTCCCCAACGGAGTCCGCAAGTAGCGGGCTAGAGCACAGCCGAATTGTAGCTGTGCCAGGCGAGCACCGCGGCAGCTCCGCGGTACGGGCGCCAGGGCTCCGCCAGCTGGCGAAGACGCTTCTCGCTGGGCTTGTCGGGCAGACCGAGCAGGCGGCCGAGCTCGATCATGACCGCGAGGTCACCGGCGGGAAAGACATCGGGGCGCCCTTCCGCGAACAGCAGATAGATTTCGGCGGACCAGCGCCCGATCCCCTTGATGCGGGTCAGCAACGCGATCGCCTCCTCGTCGTCCTTGGGAAGGTCGCCGAGGTCGAGCTCCCCGGAAATCACCAGCTCGGCGAGGCTGCGAATGTAGCCCGACTTCTGCCGCGACATCCCTGCGGCGCGCAGTTCCTCGTCGCTCGCCGCGAGCAGCAGGTTGAGGTCCGGGGGCGAGCCGAAGCCGGCTTCGAGCTTGGCCCACATCGAGCGGGCCGCGGCGACGCTTACCTGCTGGCCGACGATCGTCCGCAGCAGCGTCTCCACGCCCGGGCTGCTGGTTCGAGGCGGCGGGATGCCGTGCCGCTCGACCACGCCGGCGAAGATCGGCTCGCGCTCGGCGAGGGCCTCGACGTGCTTGCGGATGCTCGACGAAGTGCGGACCATCAGGCGATGCTCGCCGCGTAAAGCGCGACCGCAGCGGCGTTGGACACGTTGAGACTCTCGATCCGGTCGGTGATCGGGAGGCGGGCGAGCGCGTCGCAATGTTCGCGCGTGTTCGGCCGCAGGCCTGCGCCCTCGGCCCCGAGAACCAAAGCGACGCGCTTCGGCCCAAGCGCTTCAACGAGCGCCATGTCGGCGTCTCCGGCGAGGCCGATGCGCCAAAAGCCCGCCGCGCCGATCTCTTCCAGTGCTCGGGCGAGATTGACGACGCGGGCCCAGGGGACCCGTTCCAGTGCGCCCGACGCGGCCTTGGCGATCACTCCGCTTTCCGGGGGCGAATGCCGGTCCTGGGTGACGAGCCCGACTGCTCCGAACGCCGCCGCTGAACGGAGGATCGCGCCCACGTTGTGGGGGTCGGTGACTTGGTCGAGCACGACCAGGATCGCGCGCTCGGCCGCCGATCCGATCAGACCATCGAGCCATGCGTCCCCGAGCGGCTCGACCTCGATCACCACACCTTGGTGCGGAGCGTCGTGGGGAACCAGCCGGCCGAGGTCGGGCGCTTCGGCCAGCGTGACCGGCAAGTCGCGTGGGAACTGCATGAAGGCGGCCGCCTCGCGGGTCGCCCAGGCGCGCAGAACTTTCCGATCGGGATTGTCCAGCGCCGCGGCGACGGCGTGGCGGCCCCACAGGCGGGGTCGCTGGGCGGATCCATGACCGTGGTGCGACTTCTTGCGACGCGACATTCCCCGCCCAATGGGGATGCGGAGCGCGCGAAGCAACTGCGATCGGCTACGCAGCCGGTCGTCTAATGGGCGAGCTGCCGCTCGCTCCGTTCGCGGCGCTGGCCGCGCCAGGTGCCGACCGCGAGCACGATCAGGATCGGGTAGCTCCAGAACACGGCGGCCGCGCGATAGGCGACGGGCAGGAGATCGAGATCGATCGCCTTCATCAGGTGGGCCATGCTGTTGGTCAGCTGCAGCCCGGCGACCCACAGCGGCCAAAAGCGCCGCGAGCGCAACGCGATGGCCATGAAAGCGCCAAGCACCAGGAGGTCGATCGCGAGAAGGCCATATTCGAGGCCGTGGTAGCGCACGCTGAGCGGCGAGATGGCGAAGCGGGTGGCGAAAGTCGCGAACAGGCAGATCGCCGCGACCAGCCGCTCGTCCGATCGTCCGCGCCACAGCGCGTAGCCGCACGACAGCAGCAGGACGGCGAGGAAGAGGTAGTAGCGCGGGACCATGGCGGTGGCGACCGGACCACATTGCCGTGGTCCGGTCAAAGTCCCGTGTCAGGCGACGACGCGCAGCGGGGAAACGATGCCGATCGGCTCGTCCGGGCAATCTTCCGCATCGCCCCACGCCACGGTACGCAGGCCTGGGATGGACTTGCGCGATTCCGCAAGGGCGGCGTGGCAATTGGCGATTCCGCCGCGGGCCGCGACCAGCCCGTTGGTCGCCACGGCAAGCTGCTCGAACGCGGCGTGGCTGGAAACGAAGCCGGCACGGGTGACCGCCCGTGCATGCACCATCTTGGATTGGAGTTCGGCGAGATCGGCCAGAGCGGCCTCGATGCTGTTTTCGACGCTGCGAACCTGGGTAGCGAGCTCGTGAGCGGCAGTTTCGATCATCTGTTTGCGCATGATTGCTCCTTCCCCGGCGCTCCCCACGCCGGAGTGGCTGTCGGACTGATTTGCTTGTCGGCCTAAGCTAGCCCTGGAGCAGCCTGGCGAGGCTTTCGAGCCCGGCGAGATACATGCCCGCCGAGAACGCCGCTCCGATCGCGATCATCACGATCCAGAACAGCCTCTGGCCGACACTCATCTCATTCCGGGGGTTGCTCCTCGTTGCGAACGGCAAAGGCAGGGAAGGCACGAAAGCGACGGCCCGTTGCTCGGTCCGGAAGCCGGCCCCTCCGGCCTTCCCTGCGCGGTCAGCGTGCCGAATCTGAGATCTGACCGCGGCCTCCGGATGGCCGGACAGGACGCTCGGCTCAATGTGCGGCGATTGATGTATCAATCGCTGATATGGGCCGCTGTACTTGGCGACGATCCGCGCGGCCTGGCTGCGGCGCTCGACCCCGAGGATGTGAAGGGCGCCGCGGATGCGCTGGTCGACCGTGTGCGGCGAGATGTTGAGCTCGTGCGCGATTTCCTTAGACGACAGGTGCTCGTTGACGAGCCTCAGACAGTCGAGCTGGCCCTGGCTGAGCCGTGCGACACGCGCCGCCATTTCCTCCCCCGCCGAGCCGGAAGGCTCATTCGCGGTGTCAGGCACGCCCGACCACTCCTCCAAAACGATCCCCACCCCAAACGCCATGGCTCTACTTTTAACAGTGAGTCCAGCGGTTAACTTAGGTCATAACGGAGCGAATGGCCAGCCGCGCGGCTTATCGCGTGCCCGTGCCGCGAAGGGCGATCGGACCGCGCGACGCCGGCCAATCGAGCGCGGCTCGAATTGCAGGGCAGGATGGTGGAGAGGGCTGGATTCGAACCAGCGTACGCTTGCGCGGGCAGATTTACAGTCTGCTGCCTTTAACCACTCGGCCACCTCTCCACGAGATGCAGGCAGGGGCGCCATGTGGCGGCGCCTGTGCGGGGTGTCAACGCGTGAGGACCGCTGTCGCCCGCTCGGCCATTCGCCTTGTGCGCGCGACGACTCTTCCTCCTGCCGCCGGCATGCCGGAGTTGGAGCGGGTGAAGGGAATCGAACCCTCGTCGTAAGCTTGGAAGGCTTCTGCTCTACCATTGAGCTACACCCGCCCGGGCCAGGCAGATGGGATCCATGGCATTGCGCGGCAAGGCCCGTCAACCGCGTCCGATGTCCCGCCGCGCGAAGCGCGTTAACCGTGCGCACTTGCTAAAAACGGGCACTTTCAGAGACAAAAGCGAGGAACGACTCGGGGACGGAACGATTGAATCCCCCCGCATTGAGGAGTCTTATTATGCCTGCGCGACCCATTTGGAGGGGACAGATCCGGCTGGCCTTGGTCTCGATTCCAGTCGAGCTCTTCCCGGCGACCAAGAGCGGCGCCCAGATTCAGTTCCATCAGGTGCACGAGCCGAGCGGCAAGCGCATCAAATATGAAAAGGTGGTGCCGGGGATCGGGCCGGTCGACCGCGACGAGATCGTCAAGGGGTATGAGACGTCGAAGGGCCATTACGTCTTGCTCGACCCCGAGGAGATCGAGAGCGTCAAGCTGGAAAGCCGCAAGACCCTCGACCTCGTCCAGTTCGTCGACGACGACGGCATCGACCCGATGTTCTTCGAGAAGCCTTATTATGTCGTCCCCGCCGACGACCTGGCGGAAGAAGCTTACGTGGTCCTGCGCGACGCGCTGAAGGCGGCAAAGAAGATCGGTGTCGGCCAGCTTGCGATGCGCGGCCAGGAATATGTGGTCGCACTGAAGCCGCACGACCGCGGCCTGCTGCTCGAGACGCTGCGCTACGCCGACGAGGTCCACCGATCCTCGGGCTTCTTCCGTGACATCGGCGACCATAAGCCCGACCCCGACCTGCTCGACATGGCCTCGATGCTGATCGAGCGCAAAGCCGGCGAATTCGACCCCAAGGAGTTCCACAACCGCTACGTCGACGCGCTGCACAAGCTGATCGAGAAGAAGCAGAGGGCCAAGGGCGAGAAGATCATCGAGGACCCGGACGCCGACGCGCCGCTGCCGAAAGGCTCCAACGTCATCGACCTGATGGCCGCGCTCAAGAAGAGCCTCGGCGAGGAAAAGAAGGGCAAGGCCAGTAAGGCCACACGGAACAAGTCGGCCGCCAAGAAAGAACCGGCACGCAAGCGCGCCTGAGGAGTTTCGGCGGGCGTGCCTGGCCCTAAGCTCGATATCGAGACCTACAACCGCAAACGCGACTTCAAGAAGACGAAGGAACCGCGCGGCCGCAAGCTCAGGGGCAAGGGCGACAGCTTCGTCGTCCAGAAACACGAAGCCTCGCGCCTTCATTGGGACTTTCGCCTCGAGCTCGATGGAGTTTTGAAGAGCTGGGCCGTTCCCAAGGGCCCAAGCCTCGATCCAGGCGAGAACCGGCTGGCGATGCGGACCGAGGATCACCCGCTCGATTATGGCGATTTCGAGGGCACCATCCCCAAGGGCGAATATGGGGGCGGCACGGTTATGCTGTGGGACCAGGGCCGTTGGATTCCCGATCCGCGCAAGGATCCGGGCAAGACGATCGAGGAAGGCCACCTGCACTTCACTCTCGAGGGCGAGCGGATGAAGGGCGAGTGGGTGATGTTCCGCCTCAAGCCCAAGCCCGGCGAAAAGGCCGAGCCATGGATGCTGAAGAAAGTCACCGACGAATATGCCGATCCCGACGACGGCGAAGCCCTGGTCGACAATTGCGTGACCAGCGTCACGACCGGACGAACGATGGCCGAAATCGCTGCGGGTGAGGACGTGTGGCGCTCGAACCGCGGCGGGAAAAGGGGCGGTCGGGCGAAACGAAAAGCGGGAAGGGCCCCCCCGCCCTTCCTCGAGCCGCAACTTGCCACGCTGGTCGACGACGTCCCGCCGGGCAGCGGCTGGATCCACGAGATCAAGTATGACGGCTACCGCTTGCTGCTGTCGATCGGCGACGGGGTGGCGACCGCCTTCACCCGCAAGGGCCTCGACTGGAGCGACAAATTCAAGGCGCTGACCAAGGCGGCTTCACGCCTTCCGGCCGGTTCCCTGATCGACGGCGAAGCGGTCGCGCTCGGCGGCGACGGCAAGCCGAGCTTCCAGCTGCTTCAATCGACGCTCAAGGGCGGCAACGCCAACCTCGCCTTCTATGCCTTCGACCTGCTGATCGACCGTGGCGAGGACATCCGCAAATTGCCCAACATAGAGCGCAAGGAGCGGTTGCGCGCGCTGCTCGAGGACGTGCAGTCGCCGATCCTTTACGGCGATCATATCGTCGGGCGCGGCGACGAGATATTCGAGGCGGTCTGCAAGCAGGGCGGCGAAGGCATCATCTCAAAGAAGGCGAGTGCGGCCTACAGCGGTACGCGCACTCGCAACTGGCTCAAGATCAAGTGCATACAGCGCCAGGAATTCGTCATCGTCGGCTGGTCAAGAAGCGACAAGCGTCGCGGCTTCCGGTCGTTGCTTCTCGCCGCAAGGGATGGCCGCAAGCTGACCTACGTCGGCAAGGTTGGAACCGGGTTCAACGCGCAATTGATCGAGGAGCTGATGGAGCGGATGGAACCGCTCGCGCTGGACAAGGCGCCGGTCGAGGTGCCCCGTCCCGATCGCAAGGGCGCGCACTGGGTCGAGCCGAAGCTGGTCGCCGAGATCAACTTCGCCGAGTTTACCGATGAGGGCATCCTTCGCCACCCGAGCTTCGTTGGGCTGCGCGAGGACAAGCCGGCGAAGGAAGTAGTGCGCGAAGTGCCGAAGCACACCGAGGATGTGACCACAGAGCCCAAAAAGACGAGCAAGCGCGGCCGCAAGGCGGCCAAGCGCGCGTCTTCCGACGACTTCGGAATCGCGATCAGCAGCCCCGACCGGGTCATCTTTCCCGAACTCGGCCTGACCAAGCAGGACCTGGCCAATTATTATGCGACGGTCGAGCCGTTGGTCATGCTCGACGCGGCGCATCGACCGATGACCCTGATCCGTTATCCCAGCGGGCGTACCGGCGAGAGCTTCTTCCAGAAGCACGACAAGGGCACCTTCGGCCCGCACGTCAAGCAGATCCCGATCGAGGAGAAAGACGGCAGCTTCGAGGATTATCTCTATTTCGAGGACATCCGCGGCCTGCTCGCCTGCGTCCAGATGGGAACGATCGAGTTTCACGGCTGGGGCGCTAAGATCGCCGACGTGGAGAAGCCCGACCGGTTGGTCTTCGATCTCGACCCGGACGAAGGGCTCGGCTTCGACAAGGTGAGGAAGGCAGCGCACGACAT
>DATEEM010000091.1:0-11815 GCA_035281125.1 Sphingomicrobium sp.
TCGTGGCCGCGCTCGCGCAGCCGGTCGAGGAAAGCGCAGGCGTCCCTGAACTGCTCGGTTCGAGCGCGCTGCGTGAAGTCGCCGCTAATGACGACCAGGTCTGGCGTCAGTTCGTCGACGCTGAGCTCGACCGCTTCGACAAGGTCCTGGTCATGGGCGCCGAAATGCAGGTCCGAGAGATGGACGAGGCGGGCCATGGCGCGAAAACGCGCGCTGGCCCGCCCGGTTCACCTATCGGCCGCGTTCGGGCGCCGGCGCCGCACCGTCCACCGGGAAGCCGCGCCGACGCAGCAGGGCATTGACGTCCGGATCGCGACCGCGGAACTGGCGATAGGCCTCGGCCCGGTCGGTCTCGTTGCCGGTCGACAGCAGGTAGGTGCGGAACCGGTCGGCGATGGTCCGGTCGAACGGGTCTCCGGCTTCCTCGAAGGCCGCCCAGGTGTCGGCGTCCATCGTTTCCGACCACAAATAGGAATAATAGCCGGCCGAATAGGCGTCCGACGAGAAGAGGTGACCGAACTGCGGCAGCCGGTGCCGCATGACGATCTCGCTCGGCATGCCGATCTCGGCGAGCGCCTTCTTCTCGAAAGCGTCGGGATCGATGTTTCCGTTGGGATCGAGATGCAGCTTCATGTCGACCAGCGCGGAGGCGAGATACTCGACCGTCGCGAAGCCCTGGTTGAACGTGTCGGCTCTCTTGATCTTGTCGACCAGCGTCGCGGGCATCGGCTGACCGGTCTGGTAGTGCCGGGCGAACTGCTCGAGCACGGGCCGAGTCAGCAGCCAATTCTCGTTCACCTGGCTCGGATATTCGACGAAGTCGCGCTGCGACCCGCCGAGCGACGGATAGTTCACGTCGACCAGCAGGTAGTGGATCGCGTGACCGAACTCGTGGAACTGGGTCTGCGCGTCGTCGAGGCTGATCAACACCGGCTGGCCGGCCGACGGCTTCGTGAAATTGTTGTTGTTCGACGCGAGCACGACGTCATCGCCGAGCAACCGGGCCCGGCTGCGGTAGGTGGTCATCCACGCGCCTGATCGCTTGCCCTCGCGGGCGTAGGTATCGAGGTAGAACAGTCCAACGACGGCGCCCGTCTTGGCATTTGTCACCTCGAACGTTCGGACGTCGGGATGGAAGACCGGCACCTTGCCCGTGTTCTCCGCGAACTTGAGATCGTAGAGGCGCTCGGCGGCCCAGAACATGCCCTTCAGCAGATTGCCCTGCTCGAAATACGGTTTGATCTCGTCCTCGCTGAGGTCGTACTTCGCCTTGCGGACCTTCTCCTGATAGTAACGATAGTCCCACGGCTCGATCCGGCTGAGGCCGTCCTTGCGGGCGATCGCCAGCTGGTCGGCGACCTCCTCCTTCACGCGCCCAACCGCAGCCGGCCAAACCCGCATCATCAGGTCCATCGCGCGCTGCGGCGTCTTGGCCATCGTGTCCTGCATCCGCCAGTGCGCATGGCTCGGATAGCCGAGCAGCCGGGCGCGCTCCGCGCGCAGCTTCACGATCTGCTTGATAATGCCATTATTGTCGTTGGCGTTGCCATTGTCGCCGCGGTTGACGAATGCGCGCCAGACCTTCTCGCGAAACGCCCGGTTGTCGCCGAAGGTCAGCACCGGCTCGACCGCCGAGCGGGTGTTCCGGATGGCGTACGTGCCGGCCGGCAAGCCCTTGTCCTTGGCGACCGCGGCCGCTGCGTCCTTCACGTCCTGCTGCACGCCCTTCATTTCCGCCTCGCTTGCGCGGGTGAAGGTCGCCTCGTCCTTCAGCAGGTTCGAATTGAATTCGGTGAACAGGCCAGACAGCTTCTGGTTGATGCCGCTGAGCTCGGCCTTCTGCTGGTCGTTGAGCTTGGCCCCGTTGCGGACGAAGAACTCGTAAGTGCGTGTCAGCAGGCGGGTCTGCTTCGCGTCGAGCCCGAGCGAAGCGCGCTGGTTGTACAGCGTCTCGATCCGCCGGAAGAGCTCGCGATTGAGAATGATCTCGTCGTTCGCGGCGGTGATTTTCGGCGACCACTCCTTGTCCAGCGCTTCATAGGCGGGGGTCGACACATTGTCGGTCATGATCGCGAACAGGGTCTGCACGCGCCCGAGGCGCTCGCCGGCCTTTTCCATCGCTTCGATCGTATTGGCGAAGGTCGGCGCCTGAGGATTGTTGGCGATCGCCGCGAATTCACGGCGCTGCTCGTCGATGCCGAACTGGAACGCCTGAGGGAACAGCTCGGGCCGAACCTTGTCCCACGGCGGCACCCCGTCATAGGGGCCGGTCCACTCGGCCAACAGGATATTGTTCGGAACCGCCGGCTGCGCGGCAGCGGCCGGCGCCTGGGCCAGCGCCTGGACGGCGACACCTCCGGCGAGCGCGACCGCCGCGCTTCCGGCCAACATCATTCGTTTCATGATACCCACCCTAAGATTAGTTTCGTGCGATCTCGTAGCGCCCTGACCCGGGCCTGCAAGCATGTCTTCGACGAACGGCGATAAGGGACGGCAAGTGAACCGCGCGTTGATTATGGGTCAAAAATGCATGAAGATCAGCAGCTTGACGTCGATGCCGAAGCCTTGCGCCCGCATTTGCTCGAGGAAGGCGGGAATCTCCGGCCGCGGCACGAGGTGGACGTTGATGTCCTCATTCTCGTCGCCGCCGCCCTCGCCGATCCGACGCAGCCCATGCGCCCGAACCAGCGTGAAGCTTTCCGACAGCATTCCGGGCGACGCGTAGAAATCCCCAAGTCGCTCGACCCGCTCGGCGGTGAAGCCGGTCTCCTCCTCGAGTTCCTTGATCGCGGTCGCTTCGACCGTGGCGTTGGGGTCCTCGTCGCCGACCAGTCCCGCGGGAAGCTCGACGCAACGCCTGCCGAGCGCGACCCGCGGCTGGTCGACCAGGATGACCTTGCCGTCATATTCCGCCAGCACCACGACCGCGGTGATGCCGCCCGTGCGGCTCGCATATTCCCATCTGCCGCGCTTCACCGCGCGCACGAACCGCCCCTCCCACATCACTTCGGCTGGAGGAAGGTCGTCGAGGCTCACAGCTCGATCAGCTTGTCGGGGATTTCGTTGGAGTCGCTCGTCGAGCGCGGGAAGTGCTCGGCCAAAACGGCTCCCACCTGTTCGATTGCCGCGACAATTCCGTCCCCCGGACGGCCATCGCGCACATGCTCGATCAGCGACGCCATGGCTTCGCCCCAGGTGCTGTCGTCGGTCACCTTGAGGATCGCCTCG
The DNA here is from genome assembly GCA_035281125.1 of Sphingomicrobium sp. Taxonomy (GTDB): domain Bacteria; phylum Pseudomonadota; class Alphaproteobacteria; order Sphingomonadales; family Sphingomonadaceae; genus Sphingomicrobium. The sequence goes on from DATEEM010000091.1 coordinate 3,229, forward strand.
TCGGCGACGATCTCGGCCCGGTGCTCGGCCATCGACAAATAGATCAGGATGCCGGTGCGACCGACGGTGCGGCGCTCGGCGGCGGCGCGGAAAATGGCGACGGCGCGGCGGCGGACCCGCCGATTCTTGGTCGCGCCGGGTGTGAGGGCGAGCCGCAGCGGGATCCATTTGAGGATCAGGAGAGCGGCGGTGAATTTGAACACCGCCAACACCAGCAGGACCGTCAGCAGCTCACCGAGCGTCGGATCGACGTTCCAGCCGCCGAGAAGCGCCTCGTACCACCATTCGAGGCACGACGGGCACCACGCCGCCCAGGCGAGGACGAGGATCATCGCCGCAACCGCCCAGTGAAGCGCGACGTCGTGATAGGAATCGCTGAGCGGAGTCGCGACCGCGACGATCTCGCCGTTCGACCTGGCCTCGGCCGCGGCGATCGCAGCGCTGACCTTGGCGTGATCCGCTTCGCTGAGCCGCATCACCATGACCCCGACGCGCCTCCCCCGCCGAACGAGCCGCCGCCGAAGCCGCCGAAACCGCCGCCCCCGCCGCCGCCCGACCATCCGCCGCCGCCGCCCCAGCCTCCCCCACCGCTCCAGCCGCCGCGGCCGCGCGAGGCGCGGCTCAGCTCGTTGAGGCCCCACAGGACGACCCACGGGCTGATCCCGCCCTGCCGGCGGGAGCGATAGCGCCGACCGCCGACACGGCGGAACAGCGACAGCAGGACGAACCCGATGATCATCAGCCAGAAGATCGCCGGAAGCGCCCCTGCGCCGGAGCTGCGCCGCGCTTCGTCGGCTCGTTCGGCGGTCGCCACGCGGTCCTGCGCCGCCTCTGGCGGCAGGCTCATCTGCTCGATGATCGCGTCGGCCCCGGCGACGATTCCCGCGCCATAGTCGGGGGGGTCCTTCTTGAAATGGGGCAGGATCGCCTGGCGGATGATTAGGCCGGACATGGCGTCGGTCATATATTCGCCGGCGCCGTATCCGGTCGCGATCGCCACCTTGCGCTCGTTCGGCGCGACGAGGAGCAGGACTCCGTCGTCATTCTTTTCGCTGCCGAGCTTCCAGTAGCGGCCCAGGCGGTAGGCATAATCGTCGACCGCATGGCCCTCGAGGCTCTTCACCGTCGCGACCGCGAACGCGCGGCCGCTCTGCGCATAAAGCGCTTCCGACTTCGACCTCAAATCGACGATTTGCTCGGGCCGCAGGATGCCGGCCTGGTCGACGACCGGCGATCCGTTGTTCTCGGGGAAGGTCTGCGCCGCGACCGGCGTCGCCAAAATCAGCAGCAGCGTCATTGCGAGCGCAGCGAAGCAATCCAGCAATCGACTTTGGATCGCCACGTCGCTCCGCTCCTCGCGATGACGGTGGAAAGAGTGGCTCACCCCGCTGTGTTGAAATCGACCGGCGGCGCCTTCTCGGCGCCTGCCGCGGCCTCGAACGGCACCTTCGGCTTCGCGCCATAGAAGATCTTTGCGCCGATCGCGTCGGGGAAGGTGCGGATGCGGGTGTTATAGGCGCGCACCGCCTCATTATAGTCGCGCCGCGAGGCGTTGATGCGATTCTCGGTCCCCTCGAGCTGGTCCTGCAAGGCGAGGAAGTTGGCGTTGGACTTGAGGTCCGGATAAGCCTCCTGAAGCCGCTGCAGCGGGATAATCGCCTGGGTGAGCCGACCCTGAGCGTCGTTGAAGGCCTTGACCTTCGCCGGGTCGTCGAGATCGTCCGCGTTCAATGTGACCCGCGTGGCGTCCGCGCGCGCCTGGGTGACGGCGATGAGAACGCCGCTTTCCTGCTGGGCATAGCCTTTCACCGTCTCGACCAGGTTTGGGATGAGGTCGGCGCGGCGCTGATAGTCGGCCTGCAGATTGCCCCAGGCGGCGTTGACCTGCTCCTCCGCGGTCGGGACGCTGTTCAGCCCGCATCCGGCGAGGCTGAAGGCGGCGAGCGGTGCAAGCAAACCGAAACGGCGAAGTGCGGTCATCGAGCCCTCCAATGGCAAACCGGGCGGCCAATTAGATTCGCCGCCGTTCCGTTTCAATACGCCGTCTTAGTTGCGCAACACAGTTCGGCTTACATTTCGAAGCAACTGGCGTATTCGTGAACGCCGGAACAACGCAGAAGGGGCCAGCCGATGTTCAGGGAATTCCGCGCGTTCATCGCCAGGGGCAACGTCCTCGACCTCGCCGTCGCCGTGATCATCGGCGCGGCCTTCGCGACCATCGCCACCAGCCTGACCGAGGACATCATCATGCCGGTCGTAGGCGCGATCTTCGGCGGACTGGATTTCTCGAGCTATTTCCTTCTGCTCGGCCCGGTGCCCGACGGCTACCAGGGAAGCCTGACCGATTATGCCGCGCTTAAAGCTGCCGGCGCCCCGGTGCTCGGCTGGGGCCAGTTCGTGACGGTCCTCATCAACTTCCTCATCCTCGCCTTCATCATCTTCCTCCTCATCCGCTCGGCCAACAAGATGATGCGCCGCGCCGAGGACGCGCCGGGGCCGAGCGAGGTCGACCTGCTCACGGAGATCCGGGACGAGCTTCGGAAACGCTGACTAACGCGGCCTGCCGCTGAACCCCGCTTCCCTGCGCAGCGCGTCGCCGTCGAGCAGCGCGCCGTCGAGCACGACCGTGTCGACGTGGCGGAGGTCGCCGATGTTCGCTTCGGGATCGCCGTCGACGAGCAGCAAATCGGCTTCCTTGCCGACCGCGATCGAGCCGGTGCGCTTGTCGGCCTTGACGTTGCGCGCCGCGTCGATCGTCGCCGTCGCCAGCGCCTCGGCCGGAGTCATTCCGCCTTCGACGTATAGCTCGAGCTCGCGGACCAGCTCGAAACCGTAACCGTCCGTGCCTGCGACGATCGGAACGCCCGCCTTGCGCATCGCCGCGACATATTCGAGCATGTGCCTGACGCTCGCCTTGGCCTCGTCGCGCGTCGTGCCCTCCGGGAGCGGAATGGGGCCGGACTTGAAGTTCCGTTCGACGGCCGGCGGAAGCGTCCCGACGAAAGCCGAATAAGCGGGCGACACTTTCCCGGCTTCCGAGGTCAGCACGCCTTCGACGACCACCAACGTCGGATCGACCGTGATCTTCTTGTCGGCCAGCGTCCTGATCACGGTCCTGGTCGGCTCTGCGTTGAAGTCGACGTCCTTGAAGTGTTTCCCCGGCCCGGTCATGCGCAGCGTCGTATTCGATTTTGCGACGACGTAATCGGGCATCGCCTGCATCGTCGCGAAATAGATATGCGTGATCTCGTCATAGCCGGCGTTGACGGCGTCGAGGGTGCGCATGCCCGCGGGAATATGCCCGTGGACATGGAGGCCGAGGTCATGCGCGAGCTTGGCCGCCGGCGGGATCCAGGCCGGGTTCATGGAGGTGTAGAACTTCACCGCGGTGAGGCCAGCGTCCTTCACCTTGCGCACCGCCGCCAGCGTCTCCTCGAGGCTCGACACGGTGAGGCTGCCCTGCGCAGCGAGCGGGCCCTTCTGGTCGATGATCACCGAGTTGAACTGTTCCGGGCCGAGGAGCAGCCCCTTGGCCCGGCGATCCCGCTGCGACACCGCAAGCTCGATGCTTCCGCCGGGATTGCGCGCCGACGTCACCCCGAGAGCGAGTTCGCTCAGCGCGGCGAAGTCGTCGGCCATGTGCATGTGACTGTCCCACAGACCCGGGACGAGCGTCTTGCCGCCACCGTCGATGACGCGGGTTCCAGCGGGCAGCTTTGGTAGCGCAGTCCCGACGCTGGCGATCCTGCCGTCGGAGACGACGACATTCTGTCCGGCGAGGAAGCGCTCGTTGTCGGCGTCGTAGATCTTGACGTTGCGGAACAGGACGGGCTGACGCGCCTCAGCGGTCAGCAATTTCTTCGCGATTGCCGGAGCGAGCTCCGCGATTGCCGCCTCCTGCGCGGCAATCATCGGCTTGAGGTTTGCCTCATAGCCTTCGGGCATCAGCGCCAGCGAGCCGACGTAGCCGAACAGGCGGCCGTTATCGAACAGCCACACCGGAGCTGGCGACTGGCCGATTCCCTTGAGGAAATAGAGGCGCGCCGTGCGAGGTCCGTTCGGTCCCGTCGCCTGGAAGGTCGTCGCCGACGGTTCGAGGACGCCATGGCCCGACGGCAGCAGGTCGACCCCGGCCGCCCCGGCCTTCAGGAACAGCGGCGTGACGGCGTCGCCCGCCATGAACGTCCCGCCGAACGTGTTGTAGACCCCCTTGGAGGCCGGGGCGGACCCCTCGTCGACACTGGTCTTCCAGCGTCCCGTGCCATTGTCGATCACATAGGTCTCTGCGGAATCACCACTCGGCGTCACGCCGCGAATGGTGATGCTTACCGGCTTGCCGCCGGAGTCGAGCTTGATCACTTGGTCCTGCTCGAAGACCAGTCCGCGCAGCAGGATGGATTCGCGATAGGCGATGCGTCCGTCGGGTAACGTCCAGCGCCATTCGTCGCCGTGCTTTCCCGCCTCGGAGACCACGACATAATGCTCGGCATTCGCCGGGGGAACGAGCAACTGCTCCTTCGGAGTTGGTGCGGCTAGCGCGGTCGACGCCGACGCGGCGAGAAGTGCGGCAAAAATCGTGCGGCGCATGGAATATCCCCCTTTGGAAGCCGAACCTGACAACAGTCGTGATTACGGGCAACCGGCCTTCGACCAATTGTCACTGCAGCTTGATCAGCGCCTCCGGGACCTTGTTGGCGGTCGGAGTCACGTCCCAGTGGACCGAGCGGCCGACAACGTGCTGCTTCGGGCCGTCCTCGCTGTTGTTGGTCAGAACCTGGCCGTCGGTGACGATGGTGAAACGGCCCTGCGCCCGCGATACCGGCCCCTTGTCCGGCGATGCGGCGGCGCCCCCGGCGCGCGCCGCAAGCGGCCCCGCCCCGCCCGTCATCGCCGGCGCGGTGACGAGGATTGATCCGTCGGCGCGGCGGCGGATCGCGATGAACGGGATGATGAAGTCGTTGTCGGGCAGCGCCGGGAACAGGAAGTCCTGCGTCGCGCGCCCTTCGAAATGATAGTCGACGTCGAACACGCCCTTGCCGCGATAGGTGACCGACCGCCAGCCGGCATATTTCATCAGCTTGGCGGCGAAGGCGCGATTGGAGGCGTCGTCGAGCCCGGGAAGGCCGAACATCTTCGCCATCTCCTCGCTTTCCTTGCGCTTGGCAGCCGCTTTTTCCGCGGCCTTCTTCTCATAGTCCGCTTTGCCCTTGGCGATCTCGGCCGCGGTGCACGGGCGGACCGCATCATCCTCTTCGCTGATCCCGCCGACATCGGGCCAGTTTTCGATCTTGCCGCTGCGGTGGCACCGGATCATTTCCTTGGGATCCCACGGTGGCAGCTTCGCATCGTCCGGCGGAGTCTGGATGATCATCTCGCCGCGGTAGTCGAGGACGAAGCTGTTATCCTTGCGGATGATCAGGTCGGACTGGAACTTGCCCGGGCCCCACAGGCAGCCGGTGAGCAACAGCGGCGCGCAGGCCGCTACGATCAGACGCTTGATCCACGGAAGCATAGGTCCCCCCTGAGCAGGAGGGTAGCCGACGCAAATGACGGGGGAAAGGTGGGAGGCTTCTGTTGCCCGGCGCCTCCCGGGCCGCTGGAATCCCCTTCTGTTGCCCGGTGGGGTCCGACCGCGCTTTCGTTACCTAACGTCTACCCGTGAGGGCGTCGGTTAAGCAGCAATAGCGAGCGCCTCGTTATCGTTGGCACTTGTGTGAATGAGCCGTCACGGTGGTCTCATACCGATCGGCAATCGCGTCTTTACTGCACTCGTCGATCCTATTTCGCCCCCATCAGCAGCAGCCGAATCCCGTTTCGCTGGCGGCTGGTGGTGGAGGCGCCGGGGTACTGCCCCCCGGGTCCGAAATGCCTATTCCACACGACAGTCTACCGACATAGCCGGTCGCCCGGCTCGCCCTAGATAGGGATTCGGGCTTAAAATCTCAAGAATCGGCTGATATGGGGGTGCCTGCAATCGCTTGAGATGGGGAGCGTAAGATTATGAGAAAGCTGGGTTTCCTGTTGGTCGGTTCGGCGGCCCTCGCGACCGCGGCCTGCAGCGGCGGCAACGAGGACCAGGTCAACAATGCCGAAATGAACCAGCCGACGCCGGAATTGAATGCGCTCGCCAACGACGCCGCCAACACCGCCGAGGCGGACGCCCTGGGCAATCAGCTGAACCAGCTCAACCAGGAAGATGCGGTGACCGACAATACGGTGAACCCGGCCGACGCCGACGAGCAAAACGTCAGCGGAATGTAACCGGCGGCGCCGCCGGAATGAGCGACAGGGGCTGCCGGCCTGTCCGGCGGCCCTTTGTGTTTGGCGACCCCTGCCCTAGGTCAGAGACATGTCCGACCCCGCGATCCCCGCGGCCACGCTGATCGCCGTCCGCGACCGCCCATGTGCGCCGCCCGATCTGCTGATGGTCGAGCGGGCCGAAGGCATGGCCTTCGCCGCCGGCGCGCTGGTCTTCCCCGGGGGACGGATCGACGACGCCGACCGCGAGCTCGCCGAGCGCCTCGGGCTGGGCTCCGACGGCGCTGCGCGGGTCGCGGCGATCCGCGAAACGATCGAGGAGACGGCTGTCCCGGTGGGGCTGGCGTCCAGCCCGCGGCCCGAGCACTGCCTCGACATCCAGGCGGCGCTGGCTGCCGGCGAGGATTTCGCCCACGTGCTCGAACAGGCCGGGGCCGAGCTTGCGCCAGACGCCCTGACCCCCTTCGCGCGCTGGGTGCCGAAGTTCCACGCGGTGCGGCGCTTCGATACCTTGTTTTTCATCGCCGCGGCGCCCGAAGGAGACTGGCAGCCCAATGTGATCGCCGGCGAATGCGCCGGCGCGTCCTGGACGCCCGCCGCCGACGTCCTCGAGCGCGAGAGGCGCGGCGAAGCACGGCTGATCTTCCCCACGCGGCGCACGCTCGAGCGCCTTGCGCAGCATGCAAGCCTGGCGGCGATAAGGTCGGATGCGCTTGCCCACCCGATCGAGCCGGTGACTCCCTGGGTCGAGGAGCGGGACGGCGAAAGGTTCATCACGATCCCGGACCATCTCGGCTTTCCCGTTACCCAGGAGCGGCTCGACGGCCTGTGGCGCGGGTAGCGCCCGTGCGCCGGGCGCTCATCTGGCTTCTTGTGCTCGGGCTCCTTGCCGCCGCATTTTTCTACGGTCGTTCCTACGTCCGGAGCCATCCCCAGGACGTGCCGTGGACCGAGCTTCACCTCGACCACCCCATCGGCCTGTTCACGCTGCGCAAGCTCGCGGCCCTCTCTGAGGATCCCGCCCAGTGCCGCGCGCTCGTCGCGCAAGCCGGCGCGGGCGACGTCCCCGCACCGCCGAGACGGGCGACGCCTGATTGCGGATACGACGACGGCTTGCGCCTCGGACGAGCGGCCGGCGAAGCGGCGATGAGTCCGACCAACGTCGTTACGAGCTGCCCGGTCGCCGCGGCGCTGGTCATCCTCGAACGCCAGGTCATCCAGCCGGCAGCGGATCGGCACTTCGGAACCGCCGTCCACGAGGTGACGAACGCCGGCAGCTACAGCTGCCGCCGCCTCTACGGCCGAACCGAGGGCGAATTCAGCGAACATGCGACCGGCGACGCGATCGACATCACGGGATTCGTGCTGGCGGACGGGACCGTGGTCAGCGTGTTGCGCGATTGGCGGTCGGGCGGGGCGAAGGGCGCGTTCCTGAAGGACGTCCGGGACGGTGCGTGCCGGCTTTTCTCGACGACCTTGTCGCCCGATTACAACGCGGCCCATGCCGATCACCTCCATCTCGACATGGCGGCAAGGGGGAAAGCCGGCGTCTCCGTCTGCCGTTGACCGGCCGAGTCGCGCGCGCCGCGCAGCAAAAAGGGGACCCGCCGGGGCGGATCCCCTCTCTGCATAGCGCGCGAACGCCTTACTTCAGATGGTTCGAAAGATGCTTGTTCATCTCGAACATGCTGACCCGATCCTTACCCCCGAAGATCGGCTTCAGCGTTGCGTCGGCCATGATTTCTCTTTTGTTTTGCGGGTTTTGCAGGTTGTTCTTGCGAATATGATCCCACACTTTCGACACGACCTGGCTGCGCGGCAGCGGCGCGCTGCCCGTGATCTTCGCCAAATCCGACGACGGGGTCACCGGGCGAGCCAATCCACCCCCTGCACTACGACCAGTTCCTTTTGCCATCAGGCCCTCCTGTTGTTCCTGCCTTCGTAGAGCGCAAAGCCGTCCGCTTTGCAATGGTCTCTAAGAGGGAAATTCACTCCGACGGCCGCCAAACGGGACGACCCGGTTCGCCGCGTCGTGGCCGATGTCGGCGCGGCCGCCGTAGGCGATGCCCGAACGTGCGCACCAATCCTCCACGATGGCGACTTCGCTCGCCGTGAATTCGGGGTCGTTTTCAAGCACGTCGGCGACTCTGCCGAGACGGATTCTCGCGACCGCGCGGATGTTGCGGCTGGCGGTGACGTGGAACATCGTCCGGTCGATCCGATAAAGCTGCTCGCCGACATCCTCGAGCAACAGCTCGATTCCCGTGAAGTCCGGCTCCAGCGCCGTTCCCAGCAGATTGGACAGCACCGTGAGGTTGAATGCCATCGC
>DATEEM010000092.1:0-29141 GCA_035281125.1 Sphingomicrobium sp.
GGGTTGATGAAGACCTTCGGGTCCCTGACCACCGGGCTCTTCGGATCCTCGGGATCCTCGGGCTCCTGGAGGTCGATCACCAGCAGGCGGATCGGCACGCCGACCTGGACCGCGGCGAGGCCGATGCCCGGTGCGGCGTACATCGTCTCGAACATGTCGGCGACGAGCGTCTTCAGCTCGTCGTCGAAGGTCTCCACCGGCTTGGAAATCTGGCGGAGGACCGGGTCCGGCGTCTCATAGATGCGGCGAATGGCCATGGGGTGGATTTAATCTTTCGGTTGAACGGGTTCAAGAAATCGGCCGACGCGCGCGCAGCGCCTGCGCCAGCGTTCCCTCGTCGAGATAGTCGAGCTCGCCGCCGACCGGGAGTCCGTGCGCCAACTGGCTGAGACGGATGGGAAATCCTTCCAGCCGCTCGGCCAGGTAATGAGCCGTGGTCTGGCCTTCGAGCGTCGCGTTCATCGCCAGCACCACCTCGTCTATGCCGCCGGCGGCGACGCGCTTGACCAGCTGGTCGATGGCGAGATCCTCGGGCCGGACCCCTTCCAGCGCCGAGAGGCGGCCGCCGAGCACATGGTAGCGGCCCGGGAACAGGCGCGACCGGTCGAGCGCCCACAAATCCGCCACCTCCTCGACCACGCACAGCAATTTGTCGTCGCGCCGGGGATCGCGGCAAATGCTGCACGGGTCGGACGTGTCGACATTGCCGCAGACCGAGCAGGTCGAGAGCTTCTCGGAAACGTTCCTGAGCGCGCTGAGCAGCGGCTGGAGCGCCGTCTCCCGCTTCTTCATCAGATGCAGCACCGCGCGCCGCGCCGAGCGCGGACCGAGTCCGGGAAGCCGGGCCAGCGCCTGGCTCAGCGCTTCGATCTCCTGCGACGCCATGACGTCACTCCTTGACCGCGCTTGTACTCACCCGCAAGTGCGCCGGGATGCGCATCGTCTTCATGGGATCGCCGGATTTCGCGGTGCCCAGCCTCAACGCCTTGGTCGAGGCGGGCCATGAGATCGTCGCCGCTTATTGCCAGCCGCCGCGCCCCGCGGGCCGGGGCAAGGCGCCCCGGCGCACGGCCGTGCACGAGCGCGCCGAGGAACTCGGGATCGAGGTGCGCACTCCCAGGTCGCTGCGCGACGAGCAGGAGCAGGACCGCTTCGCCGCGCTCGACTCGGACCTCGCCGTGGTCGCCGCCTACGGGCTGATCCTGCCCAGGCCGATCCTCGAAGCGCCGCGGGCGGGCTGCATCAACGTCCATGCGTCCCTGCTGCCCCGGTGGCGCGGCGCGGCGCCGATCCAGCGCGCGATCCTTGCCGGCGACGAAATCAGCGGCGTCACCATCATGAAAATGGAAGAAGGGCTCGACACCGGGCCGATGCTGCATCGTCTGACACTCGACATCCGCGACAAGAACGCCGGACAAGTCACGGAAGAAATGGCGAATCTTGGCGCGCAGGCCTTGCTCGACTGGCTCGCCAATCCGTCCACGCCCGAACCCCAGCCGGTCGCCGGGGCGACCTATGCGCCGAAAATCGACAAGGCCGAGACGCGGATCGACTGGACCCGGCCCGCGAATGAGATCGAGCGCCGGGTCCGCGCCTTCGCCCCCGCGCCAGGCGCCTGGTTCGAAGCCTGCGGCGAGCGCATCAAGCTGCTTGCGGCGGCCGTCGGCAGCGACGCCTCGGGCAAGCCCGGAAAAGTGCTCGACGATTGCCTCAACATCGCGGCCGGCGACGGCTACATCCGGCCGCTGAAGGTCCAGCGCGCCGGCCGCGCGGCAATGAGTCCCGGCGAGCTGCTGCGCGGCTTCGCAATTGCCCGAGGAACGATCCTCAAGTGACCCGCTGGCGCCTGACGCTCGAATATGACGGCGCGCCCTTCATGGGCTGGCAGCGGCAGGAGCACGGCCCGTCCGTGCAGCAGGCACTGGAAGAGGCGCTGGAACGGATGACCGGCGAGCGAGCGTCATTCACCGCCGCCGGCCGCACCGACGCGGGGGTCCACGCGCTGGCGATGAGCGCCCATGTCGACATCGCCAGGCCGCTTACGCCCCACCGCCTGCGCGATGGGCTGAACGCGCTCGTCCGGCCGCACCCGGTCTCCGTCCTCGAGGCCGAGCAAGTCTCCGACGACTGGCACGCGCGCTTTTCCTGCATCGGACGCGAATATCTCTATCGCATCCTCAACCGCCGGGCGCCGCCCGCGCTCGACCGGGGTCGCAATTGGCATGTCGCCATGCCGCTCGACGCCGAGGCAATGCGCGACGCCGCCGCGCATCTCGTCGGCCGCCACGATTTCACCACCTTCCGCTCGGCCCAGTGCCAGTCGGACAGCCCCGTCAAGACACTCGACCGCCTCACCGTGGAGCGCTCCGGCGATGAGGTCCGCGTCCGGGCCGCGGCCCGCAGCTTCCTCCACCACCAGGTGCGCTCGATGGTCGGCTGTCTCGCGCTCGTCGGCCGCGGCCGGTGGGCGCCGGACGACATGCGCAAAGCCCTCGAAGCGCGCGACCGAGCCGCGCTCGGGCTCAATGCACCGCCAGACGGCCTCTATTTCGTAGCGGCGCATTACTGATGCTGCAGGTGCGATTTTGCACTGCAGCATTGAATTCTGCTATTGGCGCCCAATGTAACGGCGCCGCGGATCTCCGCGGTTGGGACATGAGGAGCTATTCGCCGTGATGCGGATGATGCTGAAGTCGAAGATCCACCGGGCGACGGTGACTCAGGCGGACCTGCATTATGTCGGCTCGATCGCCATCGACCGCGACCTGATGGACGCCGCCGACCTGCTCGAAGGCGAACGCGTCGCGATCGCCGACATCACCAACGGCGCGCGGCTCGAAACCTATGTGATCCCGGCCCCGCGCGGCAGCGGGATCATCGGCATCAACGGCGCTGCGGCGCATCTCGTCGACGCCGGCGATCTCGTGATCATCATGAACTACGGCATGTTCGACGATGCCGAGGCGCGCGCGCTGACGCCGCGCATCGTGCATGTCGACGCCGACAACCGCATCGTCGCCCGCGGATCGGACGCGGCCGAGCCGGTGCCCGGCGCCAAGGATCAGAAGCGGGCCGTCGAAGCGGCCTGATTATTCGGCCGCGAGCGCCTCATATTCCTGCGCGGCGAGATATTTCTCCGCGTCGAGCGCCGCCATGCAGCCGGTCCCCGCTGCGGTCACCGCCTGGCGATAGACCTTGTCCATGACGTCGCCGCAAGCGAACACGCCCGGGACGCTGGTTCGCGTCGTGCCCGGTTCGACCGCGATATAGCCTTCCGAATCGAGCGCGAGCTTGCCGACGAACAATTCGGTCGCGGGACTGTGGCCGATCGCGACGAACGCGCCCTCGACGTCGATCCGGCTGGTCTCGCCGGTGCGCTTGTTGCGAATGTCCAGGCCCACCAGCGCCTCGGGCTCGCCGCCGGCGACGAATTCGGCGACCTCGGAATCCCAGATCACCTTGATGTGCGGGTTGGCGAACAGCCGGTCCTGCAAAATTTTCTCGGCGCGAAGCGAATCGCGGCGGTGGATCAGCGTGACGTCATGGCTGTGGTTGGTCATGTACAGGGCTTCCTCGACCGCGGTGTTGCCGCCGCCGATGACCGCGACGCGCTTGCCGCGGTAGAAGAAGCCGTCGCACGTCGCGCAGGCGGAGACGCCCCTGCCCTTCATATGCTCTTCCGAGGGAAGCCCAAGGTACTTGGCCTGGGCCCCGGTCGCGATGACCAGCGTGTCGGCGAAATATTGCGCGCCCCCGTCGCCGGTGAGCCGGAACGGCCGGCGCGACAGGTCCACCTCGGTCACATGGTCCCAGACGACCTTGGTCCCGACATGCTCGGCCTGGGCCTGCATTTCCTCCATCAGCCACGGACCCTGGATGACGTCGCGGAAGCCGGGGTAATTCTCGACGTCGGTCGTGGTGGTCAGCTGGCCGCCCGGCACGATCCCCTGGATGAGGATCGGGTTGAGCCCGGCGCGCGCCGCGTAAATGGCTGCCGTATAGCCCGCCGGGCCGGAGCCGAGCACCGCCAACCGGGTCGAAATGCTGTTCGTCATTGGGCCGATGTAAGGGCCGTTTCCCGGCCCGGCAACGCCAACAAATCGCGTTAGACGCTCGGGCGCCCGCGCACGAAGTTGAGGATGAAGATGATGAGCGCGACCACCAGCAACAAATGGATGATCGGTCCGACCGTGCTGAAGGCGAAGAAGCCTAGCGCCCAGAGAATCAGAAGGATGATGGCGATCGTCAGAAGCATAAGACACCCGTGAATTGCGACGGGCGCGAAACGGGTGAACCCGGCAGCCGTTCCCGGCCGCTAGACCAGCCGGCTCTGCTTCAGCGCCGCTTCGATGAACCCGGCGAACAAAGGATGGGGCTCGAACGGGCGGCTCTTGAGCTCGGGATGGAACTGGACGCCGATGAACCAGGGGTGGTCGGGCCGCTCGACGATCTCGGGAAGCTGATCGTCCGGCGACATTCCCGAAAAGATCAGCCCGGCGCCCTCGAGCGCATCGCGATAATGGATGTTGACCTCGTAGCGGTGGCGGTGGCGCTCGCTGATCTCGTCGGCGCCGTAGATCGCGCGCACGACGCTGTTGCCGTCGAGTTTCGCCGGATAGGCGCCGAGCCGCATCGTCCCGCCGAGGTCGCCGTCGGCGGCGCGCTGTTGCAGCCCTTCCTCGCTCATCCATTCGGTGATCATCCCGACCACCGGCTCCGGCGTTTCCCCGAACTCCGTGGTCGACGCCTGTTCGATGCCTGCGAGGTTCCGTGCCGCCTCGATGCACGCCATCTGCATGCCGAGGCAAATGCCGAAGAAGGGGATTTCGCGCTCGCGGGCAAATTTGACGCTGGCAATCTTGCCTTCGCTGCCGCGCTCGCCGAACCCGCCCGGGACGAGGATCCCGTGCAGCGGCTCGAGCTCGGCCGCGATCTCCGCCTCGGAATGCTCGAACAGCTCGGCGTCGATCCATTCGATGTTGACCTTGGCGCGGTTGGCGATCCCGCCATGGACCAAGGCCTCGCGCAGGCTCTTGTAGGCGTCGGGAAGGCCGACATATTTGCCGACCACGCCGATCGTGACCTCGCTCTCGTAGTGATCGATCCGGTCCATCACCTCGATCCAGCGCGTGAGATCGGGCGCCGGGGCGTCGGGCATGCCGAAGGCGCGCAGCACTTCGTCGTCGAGCCCGCCGGCATGGTAGGACAAAGGCACGTCGTAGATGTTGCGCGCGTCGAGCGCCTGGATGACCGCCGACTTGGGCACGTTGCAGAACAAGGCGATCTTCTCGCGGTCGCTTTCCGGAATCTCCCGCTCCGTCCGGCACAGCAGCACGTCGGGCTGGACCCCGAGGCTCGAAAGCTCGCGGACGCTGTGCTGGGTCGGCTTGGTCTTCAATTCGCCGGCGGCCTTGATCCACGGCACCAAAGTGGTGTGGACGCTGACTGAATTGCCGCGACCGAGGTCGTTCCTGAGCTGCCGGATCGATTCGATGAACGGCAGGCTTTCGATGTCGCCGACGGTGCCCCCGATCTCGCAGATGACGAAGTCGAGGCCGTCGGTCTCGGCCAGCGCGAATTCCTTGATTGCGTTGGTGACGTGGGGAATGACCTGGACGGTCGCCCCGAGATAATCGCCGCGCCGTTCCTTGGCGATGATGTCGCGATAGATGCGGCCGGTCGTCACATTGTCCGACTGCTTCGACGAGACGCCGGTAAAGCGCTCGTAATGGCCGAGGTCGAGGTCGGTCTCGGCGCCGTCGTCGGTGACGTAGACCTCGCCATGCTGGTAGGGCGACATCGTCCCCGGATCGACGTTCAGATAGGGGTCGAACTTGCGGATGCGGACCTTGTAGCCGCGCGCCTGGAGAAGCGCCCCGAGCGAGGCGGAGAGAAGCCCTTTGCCAAGCGATGAGACCACGCCGCCGGTGACAAATATGAACCGCGCCATGGGATTCGAGGCTTAAGTCGATGCACGCCCGGGAAGCAAGCCGGGCGCGCGAAAAAAGTTTGGATTGCCCCTTATTGGGCCAGCGGAACCGCCGGCTCCGTTTGATTCGCGGGCGTCGCCGGCTGCTGCTGCGGAGTCGGCGCCGGACGGCTCGACTGGACCGTGTTGGTCAGCGAGGTGTCCAGCGTAGGCGCCTTGCGCGAAACACCGGCGAATCCCGCCATCACGATCGATAGGATGATGAACGCCGCGCCGAGGATCGCCGTCGACCGGGTCAGGAAGTCCGCCGCGCCGCGCGCAGTCATGAATCCGGACGAGCTTCCGCCGACGCCAAGCCCGCCGCCCTCGGAGCGCTGCATGAGGATCACAGAAATCAGCGAGATGGCGACAAGCGATTGAACAATCAGGAGGAACGTCAGCATGTCGGGCTTTCTGGAGAAGGTCGTCGCGGCGACTTAGGCGATCGCCGCGCCGCCTTCAACCGCGTCACTTGCCGGCTGAGCCGGCCCCGGTCGCCTTCTCGATCTCGGCCTGCAGTTGCTCGGCCGTCACGCCGGTCGTGACGGTCCCGTCGGCATTGCCGCGGACCGCGGCCCGGCTGAGCTGCGCCTTCTGGCCCGATTCGAGCGCGATCGTGACAGTCTGATCGTCGACCGAAACGATGGTCCCGACGGTTGCGCCCTGCGCGCCCTTAACGATCGCGCCCGCCTTCACCGCACCCTCGGCGGCGGCAAGGCTGCTGTCCACCGCGGCGTTGAGCTGCGCCTGGGTCATCCCGAACAGCAGCTTGCCGGCATTCACGGTGAAGCTGCTCTTGGGCAGCGCGACCTCATGCTTGTCGGTCTTGACGACGAGGTCGTTGCCCTGGACCGCCTTGACGGTGCCGACCGTGGCGCCGGAGGGGTCGGTGATCTGCATGCCCGGCGCGATCTGGGCCACTGCCGGGCTCAGCGGAACAGCGAGGGCGAACGCCACCGGCGCGAGGCTGAAGAAAATGCGAGTCATCGTTTGTCCGAGTCCTTTCCGTTGCAAGTTAGGCCGCGAATCTGATCTCAAAGTGAATGCCGATTCAACCTGCCGGAGCTGCGGCCGCGACGATCGGCATGAAGTCGCCGGCGGTCAGGCTCGCCCCACCGACCAGCGCCCCGTCAACGTTGGCGACCGCGAAAATCTCGTCCGCGTTGGACGCCTTGACCGAGCCGCCATAGAGGATCCGCACGTCCTTGTCGCCACCGAAGCGGTTGCGGAGCGTGCGCCGCAGCGCTTCGTGCATCTCACCGATCTCGGCGGTCGTCGGGACCTTGCCGGTCCCGATCGCCCAGATCGGCTCATAGGCAATGGCCAGCTCGGCCTCGTCGGAAAGCTCCTCGGGCAGCGAGGCTTCGAGCTGGGCGGCGACGGTGGCGACGGCCCGGCCGGCAGCGCGCACCTCGAGACTTTCGCCCACGCACAGGATGACGTCGAGCCCTGCCGCCAGCGCCGCTGTGGTCTTGGCCTGGATTTGGTCGTCATCCTCGCGCTGGGCGTGGCGGCGTTCCGAATGACCGACGATGGTGAGGCTCGCCCCGGCGTCGCGCAGCATCGCCGCGGAAATGCAACCGGTGTGAGCGCCCTTCTCGGCGAAATGCACGTCCTGCCCGCCGATCGCGAAGCCGGGCACCGCCCGCGCCGCGCGCTCGATCAGGATCGCCGGCACGCAAAGCGCGACGTCCACGGCGGGATAGTGCCGTGACGCGTCGGCGATCGCCTTGACCTCGGCGAGGTCGGACGACAACCCGTGCATCTTCCAATTGCCCGCGACCAGCTTCTTCGACGGCACTACGACTTCCCCGCTCGTGTGCGGTCCCCCTAGCGTCCGCGCCTTGATGCCCGCAAGGCTCGCCCCTAAAGCTGCCGGCCACCCCAACGAACTGGTTCCCAATGGCATCCTTCTTTCGTCGCGTTTCCAAATCCAAGATCGGCACCGCGGTCATGGCCGTCGTGCTGCTTGCCATCCTCGCATCCTTCGCCATCGCCGACTTGTCGAACGTCGGCACCGGCAGCCTGGGGTTCGGGCTCAGCAGCTCTACCCTTGCCGAGGTCGGCAGCGAGGACATCACCGATCGCGACATCAGCGACGCGATGCAGCGGCAGCTGCAGGCCGCCCGCGAGCAAAATCCGAATGCCGATTATGCGAGCATTGCCGCGATGTTCGATCCACTCCTTGAGGAGATGATCGACGAGCGCGCGATCATCGCTTTCGGCGACAAATATGGATTTCGCCCGTCGAAGGCGCTGATCGACGCCGAGATTGCCGGCCTGCCCGGCGTGCGCGGGCTGAACGGCCAGCCGAGCATCCAGGGATATCAGGCGTTCCTCCAGCGAGCCCAATTGACGGACCGGGAGCTCCGGCGCGCGCTCAACGCCCAGATCGTCGCCCGCTATCTCGTCCTGCCGGCCTCGGCCGAAGCGTACGTGCCGGTCGGCATGGCCCGACCCTATGCGGCGATGATGCTCGAGGCGCGCGAGGGGCAGGCCGCGGTCGTCCCCTACACCGCCTTCACCGCCGCGCTGAAGCCGACCGACCCGATCCTGGGGCGATATTATGAGGCGAACCTCGCGCGCTACACCGTTCCGGAACAGCGCGTCGTCCGCTTCGCCAGGATTGGTGCGGAGCAGGTCGAGGGAATTTCCGCCACCGACGAGGAAATCGCCGCTTATTACAAGGCCAACCAGGCGACCTACGCGGCGAAAGAGACGCGGACCATCACCCAGGCCGTGCTGCCCAACCAGCAGGCGGCGGCATCGCTCGCCGCGAAGGTCCGCGGCGGGTCCACCGTCCAGGCCGCCGCCCGCGACCTCGCCGTCGCGCTGACCGATCAATCACGCGCGCAATATGCCTCCGCTGCCGGGGACGCCGCCGCGGCTGCAGTCTTCGCCGCGAAAGCGGGGCAGGTGATCGGGCCGGTGCGATCCGAATTCGGCTGGCTCGTCGCCAAGATCGAATCGGTCAAGGCAATTCCGGGAAAGTCGCTCGATGCGGCGCGCGCGGAAATCGCGACCAAGCTCACGGCCGAAAAGCGCAAGGCGGCAATCGAGGAACTGATCTACAAGGTCCAGACCGCGATCGATTCCGGCAGCAACTTCCGCGAGGCGACGGCGGAGTCGAAGCTTCCGGTCGTCACCACGCCACCGGTCATGGCCAACGGAACCGCGCGCGCCGATCCCGGCTACCGGTTGCCGCCGGACCTTACGGCTGCCCTCAAAACCGGGTTCGACATTTCCCCGAGCGAGCAGCCGGAGATCGTCGAGCTTCCCGACGATTCGGGCTACGTCATCGTCTCCCCCGCGGAAGTGATTCCGGCCGCGCCGGCGCCGTTCGCAGAAGTTCGCGAGCGGGTGCTCGCCGACTGGACGCTGGCCGAGGGTCTCGTCGCCGCGCGGAAGGCCGCGGCCGAGATCGTCGCCAAGGTGAACCGGGGCGTGGCACTCACCGATGCCGTCCGGCAAAGCGGCGCCGCGCTGCCGATCCAGCCGATGAAGGCGCGACGACTGGAGATCACTCAGGCCAACCGTGACGCCCTGCCGGCGCTGCGCACGCTGTTTTCGCTTCCGATCGGGAAGAGCCGACTGGTGCCCGATTCTCAGGGTCGCGGGTTCTTCGTCGTCAAGGTCGACAAGATCACGCCGGGCAATCCGCTTCTCGCCATCGGACTGATCAACCAGATGAGCGCGGACCTGAAGCAGGCGGCCGGCGACGATTATGCGCGCCAATTCGTTGCCGCGATGCGCAAGGACCTCAAGGTTCGCCGCAACGACAAGGCCATCGAGGCCGCCAAGCAGCGGATCACTTCGTCGGGCGGATGAGGACGCTCATTCCGCAGCGCTTGACGGGACGCTCGACGTTTTCTACATGTTCCCCGTTCGTTCCATTTCGGAACAAGGGGAGTGACCGCCGATGCTCACCGCCAAGCAACGCGAGCTCTTGATGTTCATCGACCGGCGCCTCGGCGAGACCGGGATCAGCCCGAGCTTCGACGAGATGCGCGAGGCGCTGGACCTCAAGTCCAAGTCGGGCGTCCACCGCCTCATCTCGGCGCTCGAGGAACGCGGCTTCATCCGCCGCCTGCCCAACCGGGCACGGGCGCTCGAGGTGATGAAGCGACCCGAGACGCGGTCTCCGGCGACGGTCACCCAGCTTCGCCCGGTGCCCCCCGCCGCGGCGGCCAACGACACGATCGAGATCCCGCTCCACGGCCGAATCGCGGCCGGCACGCCGATCGAGGCGCTGCAGGGCACCGAGAGCTTCCCGGTCCCCGCCGCGCTGCTCGGCCCCGGCGAACATTATGCGCTCGAGGTCTCCGGGGATTCGATGGTCGAGGAAGGCATCCTCGACGGCGATTTCGCTCTGATCCGCAAGGTCGACACGGCCCGCGACGGGGAGATTGTCGTCGCGCTCGTGAACGAAGAGGAAGCGACGCTCAAGACCTTCCGCCGCGAAGGCAAT
Organism: Sphingomicrobium sp.; assembly: GCA_035281125.1. Classification (GTDB taxonomy): domain Bacteria; phylum Pseudomonadota; class Alphaproteobacteria; order Sphingomonadales; family Sphingomonadaceae; genus Sphingomicrobium. The sequence goes on from DATEEM010000092.1 coordinate 10,437, forward strand.
ATGATCCGGCTCGACCCCGCCAACCGGCTCTACGAGCCGCAGCGCTATCGGCCCGAGCAGGTCAAGATCCAGGGACGGCTGGCGGGCCTGATCCGGCGCTACTGACATGGCGCGGATCGATTATGTCGAACTGCCGAGCGCGACAGCGCACGAGCTGACCCGAGCCTTTTATGGCAAAGCGTTCGGCTGGAATTTCACCGATTTCGCGTCGACCTATTCGGCAACGACCAACGGGATCACCGACCTCGGCCTGCAAGGCGACCCGTCAGACGCGCTGAGCGCCCCGCTTCCGGTGATCCGGGTCGACGACCTCGAGGCCGCGTTCGATGCCGTCGTCCGAGCCGGCGCGACGATTGCCAAGCCGATCTTTTCCTTCCCCGGGGGCCGGCGCTTCCACTTCATCGACCCGAGCGGCAGCGAGCTCGCGGTGTGGAGCGAATCCTAGCGCATCTTCATGTTCGATTCGCCGGGCGGGACGACGTCGATCACGACCACCCGGGCCCCTTCCGGGCCGAGCGCATGTCCCTGGTGCCACTGCGCCACGACCTCGGCAAAGACTTGGCCGGTCTGAAGCACATCGACCTGGCGCGTATCTTCGTTGACGATCTTAAGCGGCCCGCGTTCGACATAGACGAACCGGGACCAGGGATGCTGATGGATGGTCGTATGGCCCCCGGCCGGGATCTCGACCGTTCCGGCAACCATTTCGGCCTTGCCTTGGGGCAGCCGGAGCGCCTGGCCCGACAAGGTCTGCGCGGTGCGAACGACCTGCGTGCTGACCGACGACGACGCCGGCCCCGGACTCGTCGTCGCCGGCCCGGCGGCTGGTCCGCTGCCGACGATCACCGCGGCCGCCAACAAAAGCTTGTGCATGCTTTCCTCCTCGCGCTCGCGGCCAAAGCGCATAACCGATTCGCGCTTCGCATCACATGGCCCAGTGATGCGCCGCGACCCGCTCCGCGACCGTCGCCACGCGCGGAGTTTCCCCTACGTAGATCGCGACCCCGCCCGACCGTGCGAGCGCCGCGCGGTCGAGCTTCAGCCAGCGCGGCGTGCAGCCGCGCGGCAGCCGGCGGTCCGACACCACGATGTCCGACGTGGCGCACGCCTGCGTGATCCGGCTCCAATCGATTCGCGTCGGCGAGCGGGTCGCCAGCAAGCGCCACTCGCGACCGTTTTTGCGGATGATCGCCACGCACGCATCGCGCGAGCAGACGCTCGAGCTTCCCCCCGCGAGTAAGTCCGGGTCGCCGTCATATCCCGAAGCTTCGGCGAACAGTTTGCGGACAAAATCGCCGGTGCGGTCGCGAAGCAGCAGCGGCGTCCCGTCCGCGGCCAGCACGACGAGGTGGCGTCCGTCCCCGGTGATCAGCAAGTCGGGCGCGGGAGCGGCCCAGGCAAGGATGGCGCCGGTCGCCGCCGGAATCAGTCCGAGCCGGCGCCAGCGCCTGGTCCACAAGCACAGCCACAGCCCACCGGCGACCATCAGTCCGAACGCCAAGCGGGGCATGGACGGCAGCATCGCGACGGCGCCGGGAGAGTCCGCCACGCCGTGCGCCAGGCGCAGCAGCGCGGCGATCGCCCAGCCCGTCAACGCCCACAGCGGCCGCCCGGCGCCCACCGCGTCCAGGAGCAGAGCCGAGGCTTCGAGCGGCATGATCACGAAGGTCGTCAGCGGAATGGCGATGATGTTCGCGGCCACTCCGTAGAGCCCGGTGCGATGGAAATGGAACAGGGCGAGGGGAATCAGCGCGAGTTCCACCGCCAGGCCTGTCAGCACAAGGACCATCAGGGCGCGCCCGCAGCGCATCGCCAGCCCCTCGTCGCGGCGCTGGAACAGCCGCCGCGCCCACGGCGTCGAATGAAGCGCGACAATTGCCGTCACCGCCGCGAAGCTCATCTGGAAACTGGCCCCGGCGAGCGCCTCCGGTCGAAACGCGAGGACGACCAGAGCGCCGACCGCGACGAGCCGGATGCTGATCGCGTCCCGGCCGAGCCCGATGCCGAGCAGGACGAGGACGGCCGCGACACAGCTTCGGACTGTCGGCACCTGCGCGCCCGTCAGCAGGGTGTAAGCGATGCCCGCGGCGGCCGCGACCCCGGCCGAGACGAGGACGAGGTTGAAGCGCGACGCGAGCCGTTCGCTCAGCGCGAGCAGCTTGAGGCTCAGCAGCATGGCGAAACCGACGACGGCCGCGATGTGCAGGCCGCTGACCGACAGCAAATGGGTCAGTCCGCTGGCCCGCATCGCCTCGGCGTCGTCCTCGCCGACGCTGTTCTGATCCCCCGTGACCAGCGCGACCGCGATTCCCGCTTCGCTTCCCGGCAATTGCTCGCGAATATGTCGGCCGAGCCGCTCGCGGACCGATTCGAGCGTACCGCCGTCGCCGGCGCGGACGATTTGGACCGGACCCAGCGCCCTGCCCACCGCGCCGATCCCCCGGAACCAGGCATCGCGGGCGAAATCATAGGTTCCGGGAAGCGCCATCGGCGGCGGCGGCGCGAGTCGCGCCCGGATTTTAACCACCGCCCCGCTCGTGAGCCCGGCGGGGACCGCATCGGCATTGACCGACACCCTCACCCGCGGCGGGAGCCGGGCATCCTTCACGGCGAGCGTCAGGCGCACCGCATCGCGAGCTACCAGGGTTTCAACCCCTTCCACCTCTGCCTGGAAGCTCACGACGGCCGGGCGGCTGAGCCTCGGCGACGCCACATGCCCCGCCCGGAGCCAGATCAGCGCACACCCCAGCACGGCAGCCAAGCTGAACCAGCCGACCGCCCGGCCCGAACGCCCGCTGCCGAGAACGAAGCCGGCGACGCCGAGTGCCGAGCCGAAGCACAGGAAGGCGGCCCATTGCGCCGGGCTCGGCAGCGCAAACCAGGCCGCTATTCCGCCGCCGAAGCCGACGACGAACCACGGCGCCAGCTGCGCGCGCTCGGCCTCGAGCAACCGTTCCAGCCGCTCACCGACCGCGTCGGTCTTCGCCTTCCAAAAGCCCCGAGCCCGCTGTGGAAGAGGCGCCAACCCTATGTTAGGGGCGCTCGTCCATTGCATCGCACAACGAAAAGAACAGGAAAGCGCGCCTCAGCGCAAGCGGAGAACCTTTGAACAGCGCAAGCGGTCAGTCGCCGGTCGTCACGCGTTTCGCCCCTTCCCCGACCGGGTTCCTCCACATCGGCGGCGCCCGGACAGCCTTGTTCAACTGGCTGTTCGCCCGTCATCATGGCGGCAAGTTCCTGCTGCGGATCGAGGACACCGACAAGGTCCGCTCGACCCGGGAAGCGATCGACGCGATCCTCGACGGCATGCGCTGGCTCGGGCTCGATTGGGACGGGCACGAATATTACCAGTCGCAATTCTGGGCGCGCCACGCGGAGATCGCCAACCGGATGCTCGAGCGCGGCAGCGCCTACCGCTGCTGGATGAGCCAGGAGGACCTCGCCGCACAGCGCGAGCGTGCGGCCGCGGAGCGGCGCCCGTTCCGGATCGAGAGCCCGTGGCGCGACAGCTCGGACGAGGGAGCCGGGCCCTACGTGATCCGGCTCAAGGCGCCGAGGGACGGCGAGACGGTCATTGACGATTGCGTCCAGGGCCGGGTGACTGTGCAGAATGCCGAGATCGACGATTTCGTCTTGCTGCGCTCGGACGGTACGCCGACCTACATGTTGGCCGTCGTGGTCGACGACCACGACATGGGTGTGACCCACGTGATCCGCGGCGACGACCATCTCAACAACGCCTTCCGCCAGCTGGCGATCATCCGCGCGATGGGCTGGCCGGAGCCGGTCTATGCCCACGTGCCGTTGATCCACGGAGCGGATGGCGCCAAGCTCTCGAAGCGCCACGGCGCTCTCGGCGTCGACTCCTACCGCGATGAACTCGGAATGCTCCCCGAAGCGGTCGTCAACTACCTGCTTCGCCTCGGTTGGGGGCATGGCGACGACGAGATCATCTCCCGCGAGCAGGCAATCGCATGGTTCGGCCTCGACCATGTCGGCAAGTCGCCCTCGCGGTTCGACTTCAAGAAGCTCGAGAATCTCAACGGCTACTACATGCGCGAGGCGGACGACCGCCGCCTCGCCGACCTCGTCGCCCCGCGGCTCGGCCTCGGCGATGCGGGCAAGGACCTGCTGATTCGCGCCATGCCCGAGCTCAAGGCCCGTGCCCACGACCTCAACCAGCTGGCCGAAGGGGCCCGCTTCCTGTTCGTCGAGCGCCCGATCGCGGTGGATCCGGCCGCGGCGGCCATCCTCGGCCCCGAGGCCCGCGCGACGCTGCGGTCCGCGCATGCCGCGCTTGCTGCACTTGCGAAATGGGACCCGCCGTCGTTAGAGGCAGCGGTCCGCGAGGTTGCGGATGGCGCCGGTGTGAAGCTCGGCAAGCTCGCCCAGCCGCTCCGCGTCGCCCTCACCGGGCGCGCGACCTCGCCCGGGATATTTGACGTGCTCGCTTTGTTGGGCCGGGACGAAAGTCTCGCCAGGATTGCGGATCAGATGGTGGAGCCGAACGAATGACCGACAAGACCGCGACCCTCGGTATCGACGGAGCGAACCACCTCTATCCCGTGCTGGACGGCTCGGTTGGGCCGCAAGTGGTCGATATCCGCAATCTTTACGGCGACACCGGCATGTTCACCTACGATCCGGGGTTCACCTCGACCGCGAGCTGCCAGAGCGCGATCACCTATATCGACGGCGAGCAGGGCATCCTCCTCCACCGCGGCTACCCGATCGACCAGCTCGCCGAGAATTCGACCTTCATGGAGGTCGCCTATCTGCTGCTTCACGGCGAGCTCCCGAAGAAGGACGAGCTCGACACCTTCACCTATACGATCAGCCGCCACACCATGCTGCACGAGCAGCTGATGACATTCTATCGCGGCTTCCGGCGCGACGCGCATCCGATGGCGATCATGTGCGGCGTCGTCGGCGCTTTGTCGGCCTTCTATCACGACAGCACCGACATCACCGATCCCGAGCAACGGATGATCGCCTCGCATCGGCTGATCGCGAAGATGCCGACGATCGCTGCGATGGCCTACAAATATTCGGTCGGGCAGCCGTTCCTCTATCCCGACAACAGCCTCAGCTACTCGGGCAACTTCCTGCGCATGACCTTCGGCGTCCCCGCCGAGCCTTATGAGGTGAATCCGGTGGTCGAGCGGGCGATGCGCCGGATCTTCATCCTCCACGCCGACCATGAGCAGAACGCGTCGACCTCGACCGTCCGCCTCGCCGGCTCGTCCGGCGCCAACCCGTTCGCCTGCATCGCCGCGGGCATCGCCTGCCTGTGGGGGCCGGCGCACGGCGGCGCCAACGAAGCGGCATTGAACATGCTGCGCGAGATCGGCAACGTGAAGCGCATCCCCGAATATATCGCCCGGGCGAAGGACAAGGACGACCCGTTCCGCCTGATGGGCTTCGGCCATCGTGTCTACAAGAACTTCGACCCGCGCGCGAAGGTGATGAAGGCGACCGCCGACGAGGTGCTGAGGGAGCTCAACATTTCCGATCCGGTGCTCGACGTCGCCAAGGAGCTCGAGCGAATCGCCCTCAGCGACGAATATTTCATCGAGAAGAAGCTTTATCCCAACGTCGATTTCTATTCCGGCGTGATTCTCAACGCGATCGGCTTTCCGACCGACATGTTCACCGCCTTGTTCGCGCTGGCCCGTACGGTCGGCTGGGTCGCCCAGTGGAACGAGATGATTGCCGATCCCGACCAGAAGATCGGCCGCCCGCGCCAGCTCTACACCGGCGCCCAGCAGCGAAACTACGTGCCCGTCGAGAAGCGCTAGGCCGCGGGCAGGGTCAGCGTGAACCGCGCGCCCTCGCCGGGCGCGCTTTCCAGGCTTACGTCGCCGCCCATCGACCGGGCCAGTCGCCGCGAGATGGCAAGCCCGAGGCCGGTGCCCCCGCCCCGGGTGTCCGCCCGCTCGAACCGCTCGAAGATGCGTTGCTGGTCGGCATGGTCGATCCCCGGCCCTTCGTCGGTGACCGTCACCGATGCCGTCCCGGGCGTCGCGGCGAAGGCGAGACGCACGGTTCCTCCCTCCGGCGAATGGCGCACGGCATTGCCGATCAGATTGACGAGGATCTGGATGACCGCCCGCTCCTCCCCGCTTGCCGGCAGCGTGTCCCGCGTTTCGACCTCGAAGACGATGCGGCGGTCTTCCGCGGTCGACTCAAGCATCACCAGCGCCTCTCCGGATAGCGCGGCGAGGTCGATCGTGCGCTGGTCCTGGGTCGGGTCCTCGCTCATCGAGCGGATGACCGAAAGAAGATGCCGCGCGGCCGCGGCGATGTCGTTACCGTAGCTCGCATAATCGCTGCGGAGGGGACCGTCGGCGCGCTCGACGATCCGTTCGGCGCTTTCGATGATCCGGTCGAGAGGCGAGCGCAGCGCCTCGTCGAGCGCGGCGTCGAACGCCGACGTCCGCGTCGATTCCGGCGAAAGGACCGCGGCCCTCTCGGTCTGGGCGGCGCCGCGGAAGCCGGCGAAGCTCCCGTCCGCGCCGGTGACGACCTCCCCGCTCAAGACCACGCTTTTGCTCTCGTCGCTGCGGCTCCGCGCGCGCTGCCCAGAAAAGCCGCGCCGCGCCGCCAGCGCGCTGATCAGCGGCATTTCGCCGGCCTCGTCTTCCTCGAGCCGGAACAGGCGGGTCAGCGGCTGGCCGGCGGCTTCGGCAATGTCGATGCCGAGGTCCTTGGCGAGGTCGGGTGCGATCGAGATCAGCCGCAGCTCCTCGTCGGCCGCCCATTCCTGGCGCTCGGCCGACGCGTCGACTTCGGCGCCGCGGCCGAGCAGGGACGCGAGGCGCGGTCCCGCCGGCGCCCGCTCCGTCCAGCCGTCGAGCGACAGCGCGACTTCGTCCCCCTCGGGGACGGCCCGGACCCACAATTCGATGTCGCGCTCGAGCGCGGCGGCGATGGCCGGGCGCGCGACCGGCGTGCCGAGTTTGCGGGCGAGTTCGGCGATCGCCGCGATCTGCGGCAAGGCAAGCGTCTGGCCGACGCGCGATCCGGCCTCGCGCTGGAGGGCCTCGAGCTCGGGGTCGGCGCTGACCAGCCGGCCAGCCTTGTCGACTCGTCCGAGCACCGGACGCGGTTCGGATGGAGCGCTGGCCATCAGGCGTTCTCGATCCGCGACACGGCCGTCCGGAACAGCGGATCGGCGCTCAGCCAGCTGCGCGCGTCGTCGACCTCGGCTTCGGACATGCCGTCGAACGCAGCAATGGCGCGGCCGGGGTCGCTGACCCCGAGCAGGTCGCCGATCCCGGCCAGCAGGCCGGCGGCAAGCTCGCGGCGCACGCCGGCGATTCGCAGCAGCGTCATCACGCGCTGCTCGGAGCTTGACAGCAGCTCGTCGGTCGCCACCTCGCCGTTGAGGCCCGAGCGGCGGGCGAGCGCCTGGGCGACGAAGGTCATCTCCCCTTCCATCGCCGCCGACACGATCAGCTCGTCGCCGAGTTCGCCCTCGTCCTCGAGCAGGTCGACGAGAATCGCGCTCAGTTCTTCGATGCCGTTGCCGCGGTCGTAGCGGCTCATGAGCTCACCGACGGCCGCGCCGAGCCAGCGGTCGGTGTCCGCGGCTCCGTTCCGCAGGATCAGGTTTGCCCGAAGACCCGCCGCGACGATTTCGGCGAGCGCCGCGGCTTCCGCCGGCGGAAGGTCGTCGAAATGCAGCAGGCATTGGCCGAACCGGTCGCGGCGCCGGCCGCGGGCGAGGATGAGCGCCATGGCCGCCGCGGAGATCGCCCCGCTGTGGTGGCTGACGAGCCCCTGCAGCACGCGCGCCTCGCGCCGTCCGCTGCGCGCCTTGGCGGCGGTCGAGATGCGCTCCTCGTCGGCGCGGCGCAAAAGCAGGCGGACGAGCGCGCCGCGGTCGAGCAAGCGCGCCTCCGTCAGCCGTTCGATCAGCTCGATATTGTCCTGGTCGTTGGCCGCGGCGGACCCGCTCGGGAGCGCCGCGCGCAATTCGTCGGCGATGTCGCCGACCAGGCAATGCAGCATCGCCGTCATCAGCGCGCGTTCCTGCTCGGTCAGTCGCGCCGCCGGGCTCAGGAAGAAGTCGGCGCGGACCGTGGCCAAGCGCTCGCCCTCGCCGCGCGCGGGCGCGCGCGCCGGATCCGCTGCAGCGGCACCGATCGGCCATTCTTCCGCCATCATCGGGCGGGGCTTATCCGATTTCGGTTAACTTCGGGTCAACTCTGGAGCGATTCGGCGAACATGCTGCAGGAAGAAGAAACTGGCTGCCGCATAGACGAACAGGAAGGCAAGAAAGGCCGCCCAGGCCCCGAACAGCGCGAACGGCACAGCCATAAGGATCGCATTGCGGCGCGTGAGCAGCCACGGCTCCCCGGCAGTCAGGCCGGCGCCCTCGATCCGCGCCGCCTCGGCAAACGCCGCTGACGACACCGCCGCCATCATTGCCCCCCACCCGCTCCCGTCGCGCATCACCCACCAGCCCAGCGCAAGCAAGGCAATGCCCGCCGCGGGCCATAGCAGCCGCTGGGCCAGCGACCGCCTGGGCAACGGCTGAAGGCGCAGCGAGGCAAGGCGGGCGGCGATGATGTCGAGCGGGGTCGACAGGACGATCAGCGCGAGGCCGGTGAGCAGCCAGCCGCGGCTGAACGCGATGGCCGCCGCCAGGGTCAGGCCCAACGCCGCCCAGATCAGCCAGCGCGGGCGCACTTCGCTGTGCATCAGCTGCCGCGTCGCGAATTCCTCGACCGGAGGCAGGATGAAGCGGCTCGCCCAGTCGCGTCGCGCCTCGCGCGACCCGGCGATGAGCCGGCGCTGGAAGTCGTCGAGCTGGTCGGCGCGCTCGACCAGCAGCGGCTCGACCGCCGGGGCGCTGACCGGCGTGCGGATCGCGCCGTCCTGCAGTGCGCGCCGGAGCAGGGTCGACTGCAGGTCCCAGTCCCCGAGGATCGCCGCGGTCGAGCCGAGGCTCTTCGCGTCGACCATCGCCACGCCCGCCCAGCGCGCCTCGCCGTCGATCCGCTCGAATGCCTCGTGCGCCTCGTCGTCGGCAACCGTTGCCACCGCCGGCTCGGTTTCCTCGGCAAGGCTGGCGACAAGCTCGGGCAATGGCGCGATCCCGTCGCCGATCAGCAGGATCATCGACCCCGCTTCGAAGCGGCTGACCGCCTCGTGCACGTCGCTGACCGGGAACACGCCGATGCCGTCGAGCCGCAGCCGCTCGAATGCGTCCTGGAGCGCCTGCGGCACGCGTTCGACGACGACCACGATCGGCGACGCTCCGGCGGCCGAGGCGCATCGCACCTGATATTCGATGAGCGTTCGGCCGGCGAGCGGGAGCAGGGCCCGGAGGCCTCCCGAATCGTCTTCCTGATAGGCGCCGATCAGCGCTCCATGGCCCATTCAGGCCGCTCCCCCAATTTCCTCGCTCGCACCCTCTCTAATCGCTTTCTTGGCTGTTCAAAGATGGTAAACTGCCTTTGCCATGCATCCGACACGCCAACGCGCTCCGCTCGGCGCCGAGCCGCTTCCGCCCGCCGCCGATGACGATGAACCGCTCGACCTGACCCGCGACGACATCGCGATCGAGCCCGCATTCGATTCCGGCCAATGGGCCGAGGAGCAGTCCGAAGCGCGCGGCCGCGGCGGGCGACAGGTTCTCGGCGGCGGGCTCGTGGTCCTCGCCGTGCTGTGGGTCGCCTATCTCGCCTGGTCGGCGGGACGGGCCCTGGCCGGCCAGGCCTTGTCGTCGCCGGCGATCGCGCAATGGGTCGCGCTCGCCGCCGGCCCCCTGGCGCTGCTCGGCCTCGCCTGGCTGATGTTCGGCCGCACCCGGCGCAAGGAAGCCGAGCGGTTCACGCGGTCGGTGGTCGCGATGCGCTCGGAGGCGCAGTCGCTCGAGGCGTTGCTCGAGGTCCTGTCGCAGCGAATCAACGACAGCCGCTCGGAGCTGACCATGATCTCCCAGCATCTGATGCAGCTGGGCGACGACGCGACCGGCAAGCTCGGCGGGATCACGCGCGAGTTCGACGCCAGCACCGAAAAGCTCAAGCTGCACGGCGAGGCGCTCGATCGCGCCGCGGAATCCGCCCGCACGGACATTGGCGTGCTGCTCGAAGATTTGCCGCGCGCCGAAGCCACCGCTTTGTCGCTCGCCGAGCAGATTCGCGGACTCGGAACCGAATCCGCGGCCAAGACGGCCAATTTCCGCGCGCAGGTTGAAGAGCTTAGCGAACGCACCCGCGACGCCGACCGGATCATATCCGAAGCGACCGACCGCCTCGCGCATCGCCTCGCGGAGGTCCAGCAGGCCGGCAGCGCCGCCGCCGGAAGCGTCGGCGAGGCCGAGGCGAGCTTTTCCAGCGTGCTCGACGCGCTGCTCGATCGCACCTCGGTCTCGCTCGAGGAAATCCGGGCCGGGATCGACGCCCAGGCGGCGGCGGTCGCGGCGCTGGTCGAACAGGCCTCGGCCGGGATCGGCAAGGCGGGATCGGATTCGGCCGAGACGCTTGGAGCCAACATCGCGCGGGCCAACGACAGCCTCGAAACCCTATCCGCGCGCGTCGCCGAGCAGGAGCGCGCGTCACAACGGATGATCGCCGAGATCGACCGCGGGCTCGCGCTGATCGACGAACGCTTCACCGAGCTGGCGTCGCATGGCGACGAGCGCGCGAATCATTTCCTCGAATCGCTGACCCGCGCGCGGACCGAGCTCGACGCGCTGTCATCGCAAGCCGCAAACCAGGACGGCGCGCTCGGCTCGCTCGCCGAGCGGACCGCGGCGCTTCGCGACAGCATGTCCCGCCTCGCCGAAGAGGTGCGCGACAGCGTCGGGACGGCGCTCGGGCAAGCCCAGGGCGGCGCCGACCGCCTCGCCGAGTTGACGGGGACGGTGAAGCCCGAGCTTGCATGGATGCGCGACGCCGCGGTCGAGGCGAGCGAGAAGGTCGCCCTCACCGCTGCGCAGATCGGCGAGCAGCAGGACCGCTTCGCCGCTTTGCTCGCCAGCGTCGACGACGGCGTCGGCGAGGCCCAGTCTAAGCTCAGCGAGCTGGCCTCGACCCTCGCCCAGGTCGAGCGGGAGGCGGCCAGCCTCAGCGCCGAGACCGGCCCCGCGCTGGTCGCCTCGCTGGTCCAGGTCAAGGAAGCCGCCGCGCACGCCGCGGATCGCGCCCGCGAGGCGATCGAGACGGTCATCCCGGAAAGCGCGGGGAAACTGTCGGACGAAACCCGCGACGCGCTCGAGCGCGTGATCCGCGAAAGCGTCGAGGAGCGTCTTCGCGACGTCGAGACGGTTGCCGCTCGCGCCGTCGAGGCGGCGCGCGCAGCATCAGACCGGCTGACCCAGCAGATGCTCAGCATCGGGCAGAGCGCGGCGGCGCTGGAACAGCATATCGAGCGGACCGACAAGGAGCAGCGGGCGAAGGACAGCGAGGCCTTCGCGCGGCGCGTCGCACTGCTCATCGATTCGATGAACTCGGCGGCGATCGACGTGGGCAAGATCCTGTCCGACGAAGTCGACGACCGGGCGTGGGATTCCTACCTCAAGGGCAATCGCGGCATCTTCACCCGCCGCGCGGTGAAACTGCTCGACGGCGGCGAGACCCGGGCGATCCGGGCCTATTACGAGGCCGACGGCGAGTTCCAGCGGTCGGTCAACCGCTACGTCCACGACTTCGAGGCAATGCTTAGGCGCGTTCTCGCGGAGCGCGACGGCGGGATGATCGCGGTGACTCTGATGTCCTCGGACATGGGCAAGCTCTACGCGGCCCTCGCGCAGGCGCTCGAGCGGCGGCGTTAATCATCCTCCCCTCGATTTCGAGGGGAGGTGGCGCGCCGAAGGCGCGACGGAGGGGCCCCTCGACCAGCTAGGCTGGTCCCCCTCCCCTGCAAGTGCCGGGGAGGATCAGTGATAGAAGTCGAGGTCGTCGGCCGTGACCCAGCCGAAGGCCCAATTGACATAATATAAAGCGAACAGGGCCGCGGCGAGCAGCGCCGACTTCAGCAAATGCCGCTTGAGGTCGAACCGGTGCGGCGCGCTGTCCGCCTGGCCCGGCACCTTCGCGGCGCCGACCTCGTCGTCGGTCCGCACGCCGAACGGCAGCAGGACGAAGGCGCTCGCGCAGAAGAACAGGAAATAGATGGCGACGATCGAGCCGAGCTTCATTCGGCGCTACCGGCTGGTCTGCAGGATCATGACTTCGACCACGGGCTTCTTGCCCGTCCACAAGGTCGCGCAGCGGCGGACGGCCAGCCGCACCGCCTCGCGTGACTGCTCCTCGTTTCCCGGGCTATAGGCCCGCGTCGCCGCATCGGCCGCGTCACGGATGAAGTCGTCGCGGTCCTCCTCGACCGGCACGCCGAGCGGGCGGATCGAGGGCGTGCCGACGAGCCGCCCGTCGTCGCCGACCGGCAGGGCGACGGCGATCACCCCGCCGAAACCGATCCGGCGCCGCTCGTTGACCGTCGACCCGTCGGCCGGAAGGATCACGTCGCCGTCGAGCACGAGCCGGCCGACGCGCGCCTCGTCGATCTTCTTCGGCTCGCCCGGCGCGAGCCGGATGACGTCGCCATTGGTCTGCACCACGGCGTTGGGGACGCCGTGCGACAAGGCAAGCCGCGCATGCTCGGCGAGGTGACGGTTCTCGCCGTGGACCGGCACCACGATCTGTGGCCGCACCCAGTCGTACATCTGGATCAGCTCGGGCCGGCCGGGATGGCCCGAAACATGGACGTGGGCCTGTTTCTCGGTGACGATATGGACGCCGAGATCGGATAACTGGTTCATGATCCGCCCGATCGCGACCTCGTTGCCAGGGATGATCCGCGACGAGAAAATGACGGTATCGCCTTCGCCGAGCTTGAGCTCGTGCGTGCCCGCGGCGATGCGGCCGAGCGCGGCGCGCGGCTCGCCCTGCCCGCCGGTCGCAATGATCAGCACCTCTTTCCTGGGCAGCCGCATCGCTTCGTCGAAGGCGATCGGCTGGGGGAAGTCACTGAGATAGCCGGTCGCCTGGGAGACGCGCAGGATGCGCTCGAGCGAGCGCCCGGCGATGCACACCTTGCGCCCGGTCTCGAGCGCCACCCGGCCGATCGTCTGCAGCCGCGCCGCGTTCGACGCGAAGGTCGTGACCAGGACCCGTCCGTCCGCCTTGCCGACCTGGGCAAGCAAGCCTTCGTGGACCCCCTCCTCCGAACCCGACGGGACGTTCTGGAAGACGTTGGTCGAATCGCACACCAGAGCGAGCACGCCTTCGTCGCCGATCGTCGTCAGCGCCTCGGTGCTCGGCGCTTCGCCGATCACCGGCGTGTCGTCGATCTTCCAGTCGCCGGTGTGGAAGATATTCCCGAACGGCGTTTCGATGAGCAGCCCATTGCCTTCCGGGATCGAGTGCGACAGCGCCACGAAGCGGACCGTGAACGGGCCGAGTTCCACGCTACCGCCGCGCTCGACGATGTTGAGCTTCACTCGCCCGGTGAGCCCCTCTTCCTCGAGCTTGCCGGCGATCAGCCCGGCGGTGAACGGCGTGGCGAACAGCTGCGCGCGCAGTTCCTCCGCGAGATAGGGCAGCGCACCGATATGATCCTCGTGCCCATGGGTCAGGATGATCCCCGCTAGCCGGTCCTGCTGCTGCTCGATGAATTCGAGGTCGGGCAGGACGAGGTCGATCCCCGGATAGTCGGAATCGGCGAAGGTCAGGCCGAGGTCGACCATGATCCACTGGCCGCGGCAGCCGTAGAGATTGACGTTCATGCCGATCTCGCCCGAGCCGCCGAGCGCGCAGAACAGCAATTCTTCGCCGGGAATCATCGCGACTTTGATGTCGCCATGTCGTGCAACAGGCTCAACCCCTGGATGGTGAGATCGGGTTCGATCGCGTCGAACACGTCGGTGTGCTTGTCGAACAGCAGGGCCAGCCCGCCGGTCGCAACGACCGTCACCGGCCGGCCGACCTCGCGCTGCAGCCGCCCGACCAGCCCCTCGATCATCGCCACATAGCCCCAGTAGATGCCGATGATCATCTGGCTCTCGGTCGTCCGGCCGATCACGCTTCTGTCCTCCGGCGCCTCGATCGCGATGCGCGGCAGCATGGCAGCCGCGCTCACCAGCGCGTCGAGCGACAGGTTGATGCCCGGCGCGATGATCCCGCCTTTGTACGCGCCGGTCGAAGCGACCAGGTCGAAGGTCGTCGCGGTGCCGAAGTCGATGACGATGAGGTCGCCGGGATGCTTCGCATGAGCGGCGATGGCGTCCAGCGCGCGGTCGGCGCCGACATTGTGCGGCTCGTCGACGTCCAGGGCCATCGGCCAGGCGGCGGCGCCCTGCCCCGCGATCAGCGGCTCGACATGGAAATATTTCGTCGCCAGCACCTCGAGATTGTGCAGCGCGCGCGGCACGACCGTGCCGATGATCGCGGCGTCGACGTCGGCCTTCGAATAACCCTCGAGCTCGAGCAGCTGGTGAAGCCACACCGCATATTGGTCCGCGGTCCGCCGCGGATCGGTCGCGATGCGCCAGCGCGCCTTGATCTCGCCGGCCTCGCCAGGATTCGATCCGGGCTCGACCAGGGCGAAGACCAAATTGGTATTGCCGGCATCGATGGCGAGCAGCATGCCGCGGCACCTAGCGGGCGGTGACCGGCTTCACAACTGGACGTCGCCCGCGTGGATGATGTCGATCGCGCCATCGTCGCGCATCAGCCGCAGCGCGCCGTCGGGCTCGAGGCCGGCGAAGCGTCCGCTCACAGTCGCGTCCTTGCCGACATGGACGGTGAGCGGCGTCCCGGGCAAATGCGCGCGCGGTTCCCACGCCCGGACCAGCGCGGAGCCCTCGCTCGATCGCCACAGTTCGAGCATCCGGTCGAAGCTCGCGGCGAGCAGCGGCGCGAAGGCTTCGGGCGTGATCCTCGCCCCGAGGTCCGCCGCCTGGCGGTCGGTCAGCGGTGGCGCGCTCGCCAGGTTGACGCCGAAGCCGACGGCGACGCGTTCGCCTCGGCGCTCGAGGAGAACCCCCGCGACCTTCCGGCCAAGCAGCATCATGTCGTTGGGCCATTTCAGCATCAGCGGCTGCGCGGGGACGGCGACGTCGATCGCTTCGACCAGGGCCAGGCCGGCCGCCAGCGACAGGGTGTGCGCGGGCGGGTCGCCGGGACGCAGGACGACCATGGTGCTCCCGGTGAAATTGCCCTTCGCCGAGACCCACGTCCGGCCCTGCCGCCCCCGGCCCGAAACCTGCTGGAGCGCGACCAGCCAGCGGCCTTCGACGGCTTCGGGATCGTCCAGCAGCTCGGAATTGGTCGAGCCGGCGCGGTCGACGATGTGGATGCGGCTCAGAGCATCGACCCCGCGGCCCGGTCGGCGAGCGTGCCGAGCGTGCCGATAAACAGATAGCCAAGCGGCGAGACGGCGACCGCGCTGAGCAGCATCAGCGCGCCCTGCACCGGTTCGCGGACCCGCGCGTAGGGCTCGGCCGGATCGTCGATGTACATCACCTTGACGATCTTCAGATAATAATAAGCGCCGATGACCGCGCCGATGATGCCCGCCACGGCCAGCGGGAACAGCCCGGCCTGGATCGCCGCGTCGAACACCACCAGCTTCGCCCAGAAGCCGAAGAAGGGCGGGACGCCGGCCAGGCTGAACATGAACACGAACATGGCGAGCGCGAACGCGGGGCGCGTCTGCGCCAGCCCGGCGAGGCTCGCGATGTCCTCGACCGGATTGCCGTCCTTGTCGCGCATCCACAGCACGCACAGGAAAGCGCCGAGGGTCATGGGGACATAGACGGCGAGGTAGAACAAAACCGCCGAAGCGCCCGCCGCTCCGCCGCCGGCAAGGCCGATCAGCACGAAGCCGACATTGTTGATTGACGAATAAGCGAGCAGGCGCTTGATGTTCGTCTGGCCGTAGCCGGCGATGGCGCCGAGGAAGACGGAGGCGAGCGCGGCGAAGATCACGATTTGCCGCCAGGCGTCGGTCGCGGGCCCCAGCGCGTCGAGGCAGACGCGGGTGGCGAGGACCACCGCCGCGACCTTCGGCGCCGTGGCGAAGAATGCTGTGACCGGGGTCGGCGCGCCTTCGTAGACGTCCGGCGTCCACATGTGGAACGGCACCGCGCTGATCTTGAAGGCGAGGCCGGCGAGCAGGAAGACGAGCCCGAACAGCAGGCCGAGCGATGGCGCTTCGCGGCCAAAAGCCGCGGCGACGCCGGTGAAGCTGGTGGTCCCGGTGAAGCCGTAGAGCAGCGAAATGCCGTATAGCAGGATGCCGCTGGCAAGGGCGCCGAGCACGAAATATTTGAGGCCCGCCTCGGCCGATCGCGCGTCGGTGCGGCGGTAGGATGCGAGGACGTAGCCGGCGAGGCTGTTGAGCTCGAGCCCGACGTAGAGCGAGATCAGGCTGGTCGACGAGACCATGATGCTCATGCCCATCGCTGCGAACAGGATCAGCACCGGAAACTCGGCGCCATGCTCGTGCTCGCGCTCGAACCAGCCGTGCGCGGCGATGATCGCTGCCGCCGCGGCCGGGAACATGATGGCCTTGCCGAAAGAGGCGAACAGGTCCGCGGCGAGCAACCCGTCGAACACTGCCCCGGCGTGCGACGGCGCGCCGACAAGGGCGGCCGTCGCAGCGAGCAGCACCGCGATGGCGAGCCAGCTGGTGAGGCTGGCGCCCCGTCGCCCGGCGAACGCCGCTACCAGCATCAGGACGACGCCACCGATCGACAGGATGAGCTCGGGAAGGATGGCTGCGAAGCGGCTCATCAGTGCGCTTCCCCCTCGCCCACCAGCTTCAGATGCTCGGCCTGCTGCGGCTTGCCCGCGGTCGGCCGCGAATCCCCGGCCGGAACCACCCGCTCGATCCGCTCGATCAGCCGCCCGACGTCGTTGCGCATCGGCCGCAGGAAGCTTTCCGGATAAATGCCCATCCAGAATACCGCGGCGGCGATGGGGGCCAGCAGCCACCATTCGCGCGGCGACAGGTCGGGCATGGCCGCGGCATCGGCGTTGCGCTGCGTGCCGAAGCAGATCCGCCAGTACAGCCACAGCATGTAGGCGGCGGCGAGGATCGTGCTGAACGCCGCGGCGATCGCGCCCCAGGTCGACACCTTGTAGGTCCCGACCATGCTCAGGAACTCGCCGACGAAATTGCTCGTGCCGGGGAGCCCGATGCTGGCCATGGTGAAGACCATGAACAGCAAGGCATAGCCCGGCATGTTGTCGCTGAGCCCGCCGTAACGCGCGATTTCGCGGGTATGCAGGCGGTCGTAGAGCACGCCGACGACAAGGAACAGCGCGCCCGAGACGAGGCCGTGGCCGAGCATCACCATCATCGCGCCCTCGATGCCCTGGCGGTTCATCGCGAACAGGCCGAAGGTGACGAAGCCCATGTGCGCCACCGACGAATAAGCGATCAGCTTCTTCATGTCGGTCTGAACCAGCGCGACCAGGCTGGTGTAGATCGCGGCGATTCCGCTCAGCACGAACACGAAGGGGATGAACATTGCCGAACCGTCGGGGAACATCGGCAGCGAGAAGCGGATGAAGCCGTAGCCGCCCATCTTCAACAGCACGCCCGCGAGGATGACCGAACCCGCGGTCGGCGCCTGGACGTGCGCATCGGGAAGCCAGGTGTGGACGGGCCACATCGGCAGCTTCACCGCGAAGCTGGCGAAGAAGGCCAGCCACAGCCATTTCTGCGCGTCCACCGGGAAGTCCGCGGCCATCAGCGCAGGGATCGACGTCGTTCCGGCCGCCTGCACCATGTAGATCATGGCGATCAGCATCAGGACCGAGCCGAAGAAGGTGTAGAGGAAGAACTTGTAGCTTGCCTTGATCCGCTCGACGCCGCCCCAGATGCCGATGATCAGGTACATCGGGATCAGGCCGCCCTCGAAGAAGATGTAGAACAGGAACAGGTCCTGCGCGGCGAAGACGCCGAGCATCAGCGCCTCCATCAGCAGGAAGGCGGCCATATATTCGGGGACCCGTTTCTCGATCGAGCGCCACGACGCGCCGATGCAGATCGGCATCAGGAAAGCGGTCAGCGCGATGAGCACGAGCGCAATGCCGTCGATTCCCAGCCACGGCTGGCCGTTGCCGAGCGGATTGAGCTCGATGAACTGCCACTGCGCCCCGTTCGGATCGAACTGCACCCACAGATAGGCGCTGAGAGCAAGGTCGATCAGGGTCGCGACGAGCGCGATCCACCGCGCCGCGTTCGCCTTGACGAGCAGGCACAGCAGGCCGGCGACCAGCGGCACTCCGACGAGGATGGTGAGCAACGGAAGTCCGGTCACCGCGTCGCCCACCAGATCGCCCAGCTTGCCGCGCCGATCAGGCCGAGCAGCATCACCAGGGCGTAGGAATAGAGATAGCCCGACTGCAGCCGCGCGGTGACCCTGTTGCCGACCCCGACCGCATAGGCCGCGCCGTGCGGCCCGAAGCGGTCGATCGTGCCTTCGTCACCGCCTTTCCAGAACAGCCGGCCGAGCCACAGCGACGGCCGCACGAACAGGAAATCGTAGATTTCGTCGAAATACCATTTGTTCGAAACGAAGCGGTACACCGCGGGGAAAGTCTCGACGAAGCGCGCCGCCGCCTGCGGCCGCTGGATGTAATTGCGCCACGCGACGTACAGCCCGATCAGCATCGCGATGGTCGCGCTGAGC
This sequence comes from Sphingomicrobium sp., assembly GCA_035281125.1. GTDB lineage: Bacteria > Pseudomonadota > Alphaproteobacteria > Sphingomonadales > Sphingomonadaceae > Sphingomicrobium. The sequence goes on from DATEEM010000092.1 coordinate 29,092, forward strand.
TTGACCAAGAGCGGCACCTCGTGGGCCGCGTGGGCAAGATGCTCGCTGAA
>DATEEM010000093.1:0-31609 GCA_035281125.1 Sphingomicrobium sp.
CGCAGACCGCAAGGAGCTTGCGCGCGCCGCGCACGACGCGATCGCCGCCGCGCTCGCGCCTTCCGGTATCGAGCCGGCTCGCCTATAGACCTGAGCGAATGACTCCCAAGACCTTCAAAATCAAAAGCTTCGGTTGCCAGATGAACGCCTATGACGGAGAGCGGATGGGCGAGCTTCTTGCCGCACAGGGCATGCGCGCTTCCGAAGAGAGCGACGATGCCGACCTGGTCGTCCTCAACACCTGCCACATCCGCGAGAAAGCGGTCGAAAAGGCCTATTCGGACGTCGGTCGGCTGAGGCGCACGGATGGGTCGAAGCCGCTGATCGCACTGGCCGGCTGCGTCGCCCAGGCCGAGGGCGCGGAAGCGAAGCGGCGGTCGCGCATGATCGACATCGTCGTCGGTCCGCAGGCCTATCACCGCCTGCCCGAGATGGTCGCCCAAGCCGCGCGCGGCGAGCGGCCAGTGGACACCGACATGCCCGCGATCAGCAAGTTCGATGCCATGCCGGCGCGAAAGCGCGCGAACCCCAGCGCCTTCCTTACGGTCCAGGAGGGCTGCGACAAATTCTGCACCTATTGCGTCGTCCCCTATACCCGCGGCGCCGAGATTTCCCGGCCATGGGGCGACGTCGTGTCCGAGGCCCATGCGCTGGTCGACGGCGGCGCGCGCGAGATCGTGCTGCTCGGCCAGAACGTGAACGCCTGGAGGGACGAGGAGCGCGGCCTCGCCGACCTCATCCGCGCGCTGGCGAAGATCGATGGCCTGGAGCGAATCCGCTACACCACCAGCCATCCCGCGGACATGACCGACGATCTCATCGCGGCCCATGGCGAGGTTGAGGAGCTGATGCCCTACCTGCACTTGCCGGTGCAGTCGGGAAGCAACCGCATCCTCAAGGCCATGAACCGGAGCCACACGACCGAAACCTATCTCGCCATTCTCGACCGGATGCGGGCCAGCCGACCGGACATCGCGCTCAGCGGCGACTTCATCGTCGGCTTCCCGGGCGAAACCGAAGAGGATTTCGAGGCCACCCTCGGCATCGTAGACGCGGTTTGCTACGCCTCGGCGTATTCATTCAAATATAGCGCGCGTCCGGGCACCCCGGCAGCGACGATGGAGGATCAGATCCCCCGCGAAATCATGGACGAGCGGCTGCACCGGCTGCAGGAGCGGATCAACGCGCACCAGCTGGCGTTCAACCGGTCGAAAGTAGGCGTGGACACGCAGATCCTGATCGAGCGGCCGGGCAAGCTTGACGGGCAGATGGTCGGGCGGTCGCCGTGGCTGCAATCGGTGCACGTCGAGACCGACGCGGCGCCGGGCGACATCGTCGACGTTGCGCTGATAGCGGCCGGTCCGAACAGCATGAGCGGTGCGGTACGCGCCAAGGTCGCGGCCTGATGGCCCGCCGCGACCTGCAGGCCGTCCCGGACAGCGCCCGGCTCGAGATCGAGTTCGAGCAGCCCTATCTGCTCGGGCCCCTGTTCGGCGACTACGACCGTCACCTGATCACCATCGAGAACCGCCTCGGCGTGCACATCGCCGCCCGCGGCAACAAGGTGCAGATCGAGGGCGAGGCCGACGCCGCCGCGCGCGCGCGCGACGTGCTCGTCGGCCTCTACAACCGGCTCGATTCGGGGCACGACGTCGATGCGGAGTCGGTGGAAGCGGTACTCGGGATGGCCGCCCAACCTCATCTCGACGGGATCATCCAGGAGGAGGTGACGTCGGCTCCCCGGGTAATGATCCGCACCCGCAAGAAGACCATCGTCCCCCGCTCGACGGTCCAGACCGCCTACATGGAAGCCCTGGCGCGCGACGACATGATCTTCGCGCTCGGGCCGGCGGGGACCGGCAAGACCTATCTCGCAGTCGCCCAGGCCGTGTCCCAGCTGATCGGCGGAAGCGTCGACCGGCTGATCCTGTCGCGCCCCGCGGTCGAGGCCGGCGAGCGCCTCGGCTTCCTTCCCGGCGACATGAAAGACAAAGTCGATCCCTACCTGCGCCCGCTCTACGACGCGCTCTACGACATGCTTCCGACCGAGCAGGTCGAACGCCGCATCGCGTCGGGCGAAATCGAGATCGCTCCCCTCGCCTTCATGCGCGGCCGCACCTTGAACGATGCCTTCATCATTCTCGACGAGGCGCAGAACACGACACCCCTGCAGATGAAGATGTTTCTGACGCGCTTCGGGATGCGCAGCCGCATGGTGATCTGCGGCGACCCGAGCCAGGTCGACCTCCCCGATCCCGGCAAATCGGGACTCGCCGATGCCGTTGACCGGCTATCCGGCATCAAGAGCGTCGCGATGGTCCGCTTCACTGCCGCCGATGTCGTCCGCCACCCGCTGGTCGGCCGCATCGTCGAGGCCTATGAGGGCGCGGGGGCATGAGACGCGCATGATGCTCGAGATCGCGCTTGAAGCCGACGAGGAATGGGACAGTAGCACCTCCTGGGCGCGACTGATCGAACGGGCCGCCGCCGCCGCGATCGCCGAAAGCGAACATCCCGAATTGAACGAAACCGACCGGCCGGTCGAGATATCCGTGACCTTGACGGGGGACGAGCAGGTGCGGGCCTTGAATGCAAAATGGCGGGGCAAGGACAAGCCGACCAACGTGCTGTCCTTTCCGATGGCGGACGAGCTTGATTTCGAACGTGCAAACCTTTCGCAGTCCGAATTATTGCTCGGCGATATCGTACTTGCGCACGGCGTCTGCGAAGCTGAAGCCCTGGAAAAAACGGTGCCGTTCCAGGCACATGCAACGCATCTCATCGTGCACGGGATATTTCACTTGCTGGGCTACGATCATCACGACGACGCCCAGGCGGCCGACATGGAAGCACGTGAAATCCGTGCGCTCGCCCGGCTCGGAATCGCCAATCCTTATGAGGTCGCGGCCTGATGGCGACCCGGCAGGACGACGACGGCGGTTCTCGGCTGTGGCGCGGAATGCGCGCGCTCCTGTTCGGCGACGAGAACGAGCCCACGCTGCGTGATGAAATCGAGGAAGCGATCGACGAGGCCGAGGACTCGCGGCCGGTCGCCGGCGACCTTTCGCCGACTGAACGCCAGATGCTCCGCAACCTGCTTCACTTCGGCGAACATACGGCCGGGGACATTTGCGTGACGCGCGGCGACATCGTCGCCGTCCCCGACACGATCGGGTTCGACGAGCTGGTGCGCGCCTTCGCCGACGCGGAGCACAGCCGGCTCCCGGTTTATGGCGCGAGCCTCGACCATGTGGTTGGAATGGTGCACATCAAGGACGTTTTCTCCGCCAGCGTCGATCCGCACCGCGACCGGTCCTTGCGGGCGTTGATGCGCACTCCGCTGTTCGTGCCCGAATCGATGGGCGTGATCGAGCTGCTGGCCCGGATGCGCTCGCAACGCATGCACCTCGCGATCGTCGTCGACGAGTTCGGCGGGACCGAAGGGCTGGTGACGATTGAGGACGTGGTCGAGGAGATCGTCGGCGACATCGAGGACGAGCATGACATCGAGGCGACGGGCATGCTGACGCTGCTCGACGACGGGCTGTGGGAGGCGGATGCCAGGCTCGAGCTCGAGGAGCTCCAGGCGACGGTGGATCCGCGATTGACCGCGGAGGATGACGAGATCGACACGCTCGGCGGGCTCGTCTTCCTCATGGCGGGCCACATCCCGGCCAAGGGCGAATGCGTGACGCACCCGTCGGGATGGCGGTTCGAAGCGGTCGATTCCGATCCGCGCCGGATCATCCGGGTCCGGCTTCATGCGCCGGACAACCCGCGCCACGCCGACTAATCCTTCGCGAACAACCTCTCGGGGTCGGCCATAGCCTTGAACTCCAGGGCATTGCCGGCGGGATCGAGCAGGAACATCGTCGCTTGCTCGCCCGGCTCGCCCTCGAACCGCACGGTTGGCCGGATCACGAAGTCGACGCCGGCGCTTTCGAGGCGGTCCGCGAGCGCCCGCCACTCGTCCATCGCCAGCACGAGGCCGAAGTGGGGTACCGGCACGTCGTCCCCGTCGACGGAATTGACCGCGCGCCGGCCAACCAGCCCCGTCGCCAGATGCGCGACAATCTGGTGACCATAAAAATCGAAATCGACCCAATGGTCGGCGCTGCGGCCCTCACGACAGCCGAGCAGGCCGCCGTAGAAGGCTCGCGCCGCGGCCAGGTCATCGACCGGAAATGCGACATGGAAGGGCGGCAGACTCACGCGTCCGCCTTGTCATTGCCGACGAAGCGACGCAATCCACCGCCCGAATGACGCATTTCCTCATCGCGCTCTTGGTCGGCGCCCTCTCCGCCTTCGCGTTCGAACCCGTCGGGCTGTGGCCGCTGATGCTGCTCGCGATCGCCGGGCTGTGCGAGCTCGTGTCACGCTCCACGTCACTTAAGCAGAGCCTCGCGATCGGCTGGGGCTTCGGGCTCGGCCAATTCGCTGTCGGGCTCAACTGGATCGCCACCGCCTTCACCTACCAGTCCAACATGCCCGCGTGGCTGGGCTGGGTCGCCGTGGCCCTGCTCTCGCTCTACCTCGCCGTCTATCCCGCGCTCGCCGCGGGCCTCGGCTGGCGGTTCGGCCGGGATCGCCCACTCACCTTGGTGCTGGCCCTCGCCGGGGCGTGGCCGATCGTGGAATGGCTCCGCGGAAAAATGTTCACGGGCTTCCCGTGGAATCCGCTGGGCGTGACGTTTGCCGACACGCCATGGCTCCACACCGCGCCGGTCATCGGCACGTACGGCATGTCGGGACTGCTCGTCCTCGCCGGCGGCGCGGCCTGGCTCGCAACGCGGAAACGGTGGCTCCCCGCGGCGCTGATCGCGACCTCCTTCCTGCTCGCGGGATTCGGCCTCGCGCCGGCGTCCCCTGCCGCCGCCTCCGCGAGGCACATCCGGGTCGTCCAGCCGAACATCGGCCAGCAAGACAAGTGGCGGCCGGAGTTCGCGGAGGAAGCAGCCCGCCGCCTGACAGCCCTGTCGCTGACGCCGGGCGGCGCTCGGCCCCGCCTGCTGCTGTGGCCCGAAGCGGCCGTCACTTATCCGCTCGAGGACGGGCGCGCCGTCGAGCAGCCCTATGCCGAGTTCGAACGCCAACGCGCCGCGGCGACCGTCGGAAAGGGCGAGTATCTACTCACCGGCGGAATCGCGATCTTCTCCCAGGGCGGACGCGCGATTGACGGCGCGGCAAACAGTGTCTTCGTCCTTGGCCAGGGAGGGCAGCAGCTCGGCCGCTACGACAAGGCCCATCTGACGCCCTATGGCGAATATCTGCCGATGCGGCCGCTGCTCTCGTCCATCGGCCTGTCGCGCCTCGCGCCGGGTGACACCGACTTCACGCCCGGGCCGGGGCCACGGACCTTCGCCCTGCCCGGATGGGGCAAGATCGGCTTCCAAATATGCTATGAGATCATCTTCCCGGGCGAGGTCGTCGACCGCCGCGACCGACCCGACTTCATCTTCAACCCGTCGAACGACGCCTGGTTCGGGCGGTGGGGCCCGCCGCAACATCTGGCCCAGGCCCGGCTGCGCGCCGCCGAGGAAGGAATTCCGGTCATCCGCTCGACGCCGACGGGGATCAGCGCCGTGATCGACGCATCGGGCGCCGTGCGAGCTGCGCTGCCTTGGCGGACGGCCGGCGTCATTGACCAGATTCTTCCACCGGCTGCTGCCCCGACCCTGTTCGCGCGCTTCGGCAACGTCATTCCGCTGCTGCTTGGCTTCGCATTGCTGATCGGCGGCATTGTGCTTGGCCGGACTCGCCGCTAGGGCGCACCGACATATAAAGACTTCCTTATATCCTGATCCCCGAGGCCCGCCTTCAACAATGCGCAGCTCTTATTTGTTCACGTCCGAATCGGTTTCCGAAGGCCATCCCGACAAGGTCGCCGACCAGATTTCGGACGCGATCGTCGACCTGTTCCTGACCAAGGACCCCGAGGCCCGGGTCGCGTGCGAAACGATGACGACGACCAATAAGGTCGTGCTCGCCGGGGAAATCCGTGGCGACGGCATCATGGACCGCGAGGGCAATTGGGCACCCGGGGTCCCCGAGGAAATCGAGCGCACCGTGCGCAACACGGTCAAGCGCATCGGCTATGAGCAGGCGGGCTTCCACTGGCGCACCTTCCGCTTCGAGAACAATCTCCACCCGCAGTCCGCCCATATCGCGCAGGGCGTGGACGCGGCCGAGGACAAGGACGAGGGTGCGGGCGACCAGGGAATCATGTTCGGCTACGCCTGCGACGAGACGCCGGACCTGATGCCGGCGACACTCGACTACAGCCACAAGATCCTGATGGAGATGGCCGCCGACCGTCATGCCGGGAAGGCACCCTTCCTCGAGCCGGACGCCAAGAGCCAGGTGACTTTGCGCTTCGAGGACGGCAAGCCGGCCAAGGCGACCGCGATCGTCGTCTCGACCCAGCACAAGCCCGGCTACGACAAGGGCACGCAGCAGGCCGAGCTCCATGCCTATGTGAAGTCGGTCGTCGCCCGGGTCATGCCCGCCGAGCTGCTCGGCAACGAAACCGTCTATCACATCAATCCGACCGGGAGCTTCGAGATCGGCGGCCCGGACGGCGACGCCGGGCTGACCGGGCGCAAGATCATCGTCGACACTTACGGCGGCGCTGCCCCGCACGGCGGCGGAGCCTTCTCGGGCAAGGACCCGACCAAGGTCGACCGCTCGGCTGCCTATGCGGCGCGCTATCTCGCCAAGAATATCGTCGGCGCGGGGCTGGCACGGCGCTGCACGATCCAGCTCGCTTATGCGATCGGCGTGTCGAAGCCCCTGTCGCTCTACGTCGACACGCACGGCACTGGAACGGTTTCCGACGACAAGCTGGAACAGGCGATTGGCCGCATCGACAAGCTCGGCGGCCTCACGCCACGTGGAATCCGCACCCATCTCGGGCTCAACCGGCCGATCTACGAACCGACCGCGGCCTACGGCCATTTCGGCCGCAAACCGGACGGCAGCCTGTTCCCGTGGGAGCGACTCGACTTGGTCGAGGATCTGAAGTCCGCGGTCGGCATCGAGGCGCTTGCCGTCGAGGCCTGAGTCTGCCAGATTTCCCTCCTAAAAAGAGGGGGATAGCGATGCGCTTCAAGGCTTTGGCAGTTGCCGGCTTCGCCGCGGCGTCGATCGTAGCGGCGCCGGCCGCGGCCGACGTGACGCCGATATCGGTCGGCCAAGGGAAGGCGTTCAAGCACAAGCCGAGCGGGATCGTCGTCGCGCCCATCATCGGTGGCATCGCGCGCACCGGAGTCGCGCAATATGACGACAAGCAGCTCGACGTGATCGTCGACTACCGCGCTCCGGAAGATCGCGAGGTCACGACGATCTTCATGTTCCGCAACGTCACCGGCGGCGTCCCCGTGTGGTTCGACCGCATCCAGCGTACGATCGAAACCAACAAGCAGCTCGGAACAGTGTCGCTGGCGGTGCCGCCCGCGGCCTTCACGCCGGCGGGACAGCCCAATGCTCGCGGGCTGCGCGCGGCCTATTCGGCGAGCGGGGCCGGGTGGATGAGCAGCGCCGCCGCGATTACCGCGACGGGCCAATGGTACGTCGCGGTCCGCGCATCGTCGAGAAGTCTCCCGCCCGATCAGCTGCTTGCGCGGATCGACCAGGCATTCGCCGCGATCCACTGGCCGAAGGAGAAGGCGTCCGAACCCGCGGCGACCGCCATCACTGAATGCGCGAGACCCTTGCCCGAACTGGCGGAGGCCGAGCCGGCCCCCGACGATGGCGCGGCTCTATTGCTGGCCGCGATCGGCGCCACGCTGGCCCAGTCAAAGGGTACCGTTCGGCCGACTCCTGCGCAATGGTGTCGCGACCCCTATCGCGTCGCCAACGCCGGCGTTTATCGCCCGGATGGAAGGGTCGACCAGTATCTCGTGGCCTTTCAGGATGCCGGCCGCGGGATTTGGGTCGGCCCAAACAGCCTCGGCAACCTGGTCGCCGCAGAGAACGGGAATGCGGCGACGTACATGATCGAGCTGATCGACGTCGACCGGAACATCGGCTTCGGAAGCTACAAGACCCTGCCCAGCGTCCCGCAAGCGCTGTGGACCATCGATCACGGGCGGCAGACCTATGCGACGCCGACCTGGGGCAAGGACAAGTCGATCCAGATCAACGCCGACGCGATGAAATGACCTAGCTTCGCGGGCCGCGCGGGCCGTCCCATTTGCGGGTCGCCGCGCCGGGACCGAGGGCGTCGCGATGCGAGCCGCTGTCGAGCCGTTCGTGCAGCGGCCGATGGACGAACGGATGGATTGCACCAAGCGCGGCGCCCCACGCCACCAGTGAGAGGAATACTCCGATCGCCGCCTCGCCGGCTGGGACCTGTCCGCCGCTGACCAACGGCAGGACAAGCACAGCGCCGGCAGCCCACAAGGCGAATCCGAAGGCCATCCCGAACAACCAGCCGCCGCGGACCTGGTTGGCGGCGCGTCCGAACAGCCGGGCATAGGTAGCCCCCGCCACGGCCATGACCAGGCATCCGGCGGCCACCGTCAGGCTTTCAGGCAGGCGAAGGATGCCCGCTTCAACGCGAAGCGAGCCGAAGGCGTGAAGCAGGGCGATTGCCGGAACCGTGGCGAGTACGCCCGAGATCGCGCCGGCGAGCAATGGCCGTTGCGTCGGACCCGGGTCGTAGCCGTGGGCGCTGAGGAAGCCGGCCATCAGTCGAGCAGTTCCTTCAAGGCGCGGCAATGGCGGTATTCGGGCTGGTCGCGGTGCATTTCGATGAGATGCATGTAGGCGAGGCCTACCGCTCGCGGATCGCGATTGAGATCGAACAGGCCGACCGGATCGACTGCTCCGCGGGCCTCGACAAGCGCGCTTCCCCAGTCGATCTGGTCGGTCAGGCTATACCAGGTGAAGCCGACGAGGGGCACTCCGGCGCCCCGGAGCAACTGAACATTATGCCATTGCCGCCACAGCCAGCGCGGCGCGTCCGACGCGTCGATCCGGTTGGTTTCGGTGTGCATCATCGGCCGCCGGTATCGTTGCCAATATTGGCTGGCGATCACGTACCAGCCGAATAATTCGCCCAGCGCGCGCTTGCGCCCGTCCTGATCGACCAGTTTCTCGTTCCATTCGTAATAATCGACGCCCAGGATGGTCCGGCGTGGGACTTCGCGGGCCAAAAACCGGCGATATTCCTCCACTCGGCCGCATCCAGTCAAAGTGGCAAGCATTCGCTCGCTGACTTCATGGGCATAGAGCAGGTCGAGCGGCAGGAATCGCCGCTCGTTCTCAATGTCCGCCGATTCCCGGATGGCGGGATCGGGGCAGCAAGGCTGGTAGAATTCGCTGCTCTCGCTGTTGACGAATATCGCGTCCGGTCGTTGCGCGAGAAGCGCATCGGTCATGGCCACGCTCGCCGCGGCGAGGTTGAACGACGCGGTGATGAATGCGGTCTCGTCGCACAGTTGTTCGTTCCAGACGCCGTCGAGAGCGCTCATCCGGGCGCAGACATACATCTCGTTGACCGGCGTATAGAATCGCACCCATGGATAACGCCGGGCAAAGACCGTAGCATATTCGGCGAGCGCTTCGCCGACGTCGGGGTTCTGGAAATTTCCGAGCCAGCTCGGAACGCCGAAATGGCAGAGGTCAAGCATCGGCTCGGGACCCAGCGCCTCCAGCTCGGCCATCGCCTCGTCGATCAGGTCCCAGCGATATCGTCCGGGCCCTTCATAAGTGAGATGCAGCGGAGGTCCGTAGCGAAGATGGGTGACCCCGAGCTCCCGGGCGAGCTCGAAATCGAGCTGCCAGAGCTCGTAGTGGCGCATTGACGCCATTTCGTCGCGCCGCCAGCGGCCGCTGTCGACGGTTGGATAGCTGCACTCGATTCCCGTTGCGAACATGAAGGCGCCGTCGGCTTGGCGTCGCGTTGTCTGGGCCATTCGTCGTCGGCGGCGCGGGGCGTAGGGCGAGCCTGGCGGGGATCCGACCCGATAGCCGACCGGGCGCGTGTAAATTGCTCCGACGGTTAGTCCGAACAGCGCGTGTCCGAGCACAATCGTAGCGAGAATCGGCGGCTCCAGCGCGACGACGAAACTCCGCCAATCGACTTGAACCACGTCCTGACCGAGATGCATGAGCTGCAGCTGCGGAACCATCAGGAAGATCGCGAGCAGCGCCGGAAGGGCGGCGAAGGCGAGGCCCTGCAGCGCGGGCGGCCATCGCAGCCTCGCCCAGAAGAAATACGCATAGAAGAGCGCCCAGCCGGCGCCGACGGCAAGGTGCGCGACGACCCCCGCCGGCCACCACAGCGCCGCCGATCCATTCGGAAACGCAAGAGTCCCCAATTGCCTTACGAGATCGAAGACCGGAACCCCGCTGAGAGCGAGCGCCCGAGCGGCGACATCCCAGGCCAAAGCGCCGGCCGCGCCGGCAAAGATCGCCTTGCGGAACGCAACGACTTTCAGCACGCCGCGCTATCGCTACAGGTTAGGCTGGTCGTGCACCCCGACGCCGTGACGATAGACGAGGTTGCCGCCCTTCCAGCCGCTGTAAAGAAGAAGCAGCACGACAACGACCGAAATATAAACGCCCGTCGAACCGATCGAGGCCGGATCCTTCAAGCGAAGCACGAAATTGACGAGTTCGAGCACCACGACCGCAACGTTGGCGAGCATATGCTTGAGGGCATCGGCGAGACCGCGGATGCGCTCGTCGCCGAGATAGTCGGTAAGGCCTGCAGCCGCGGCAAGTGCGGCCATGACCAGCCCGAAGCCCAAGACCCACGTCGAAGCCTCGGCGACGCCGGTTTCGCCGCGGGAATAAACGACGTCGAGAATCAGGACCAGAATGAAGCAGACGATCGGGAACGGGATGAGCATCGGGTGGATCGGATGATCGGCGATCTTGGCCGTGCTCTTCGGATGTCCGCCCCGCGGGCTGTCATTGACGTTCATTATCTTTCTCCTCCCTTGCGCGCGGCCAGAAGTCCGGCGCCGAGGGCGAGAGCCGCCCCGGCGGCGAGCCATCCGCGATGTTCGCTCGCCCACAGCAAAGGCGAAGCACTGCGCGAGCCTTCGTCGAAGCGGCCGTGAGCGCCGCGGTCTTCGATGTCGTCGACCGGCTCGAACAGATTATCGCGGCGATCACGCTCGACCGGCCAAGAGTCCTGCTGACCCTCGATGAAACCGTTCGCGAGCTGCTGGTCGAGCAGCGGCGAAGCGAACTTGTTGGCGATGATGGCCTGGTAGGCCGGCGCTCCGACGATCCATTCCTTGCGGGAAGAATGCGCCGCCTTCCAGATCGCGAGCGCGGCGACCTCAGGCTGATAGATTGCGCCGACGGGCCGCGGCGTTCCCTGGGTGTGCGCGCGGATCCAGTCGAACTGCGGCGTGTTCACTCCCGGCAGCTGCACCATCGTCAACCGAATCCTGCTGCCGATCGCCAGCAGTTCGGCGCGCAGCGAGTCCTGGAATCCCTGCACGGCATGCTTCGCAGCGCAATAGGCCGATTGCAGCGGAATTCCGCGGTAGGCGAGCGCCGAACCGACGAGCACGATCGTCCCGCTGCCACGCGGAAGCATGTGCTTCAGCGCGGCGCGCGTGCCGTGGACCTGGCCGAAATATGTGACATCCATCACCCGCCGGAACTCGTCGAGGCTCATGTCCATGAAGCGCGAGAAGATGCCGGCAAAGGCGTTGTTCACCCAAATGTCGATCCGGCCCCAATGGTTCGCCACGGCATCCGCGGCGCGCTCGACCGCGCGATCATCCGCGACGTCGGTTGGGATGATGAGGGCCTCGCTGCCGAGTTCCCGGACTTCGCGCGCTGCGGCCTCGAGCCCCGCGCGGCCACGCGCAAGGAGTGCGACATTGCAGCCTCGGCGGGCGAACTCGCGCACCGTGGCTCGTCCGATGCCCGCCGATGCGCCTGTGATGACTGCGACGTCCGCCACAGATCCGATTTCCTGCGAAAGTGCTGCGGTTTGGACGCTTGGCGCAGCCGTGAGGTTCCCGCGCTAGGCTTCGCGGCAGCGGACCCAGCGGCGCAGCCCACCGCGCCACAGCGACCCGTCATAAACAGATCCGTTGCGCTTCGCGCGCAGGCGAAGCTCGTGACGCTGGGCGTTCTTGTCGGTCAGGTCGATGCGGACCTCGTTCGGCTCCAGCCACGACTGTGCGATTGCCACGGAGACGTCCCGTCCGCTGTCGGTCAGTCTTGCTGAGACGACCGACGCAACGGCCGTGTGGCTGATCACGAGCATCAGCTCGACCGGGCGCGGTCCGGCCGTGCGGCACGCCAGACCGCCGGTGGCATGGGCCGGCGCCGCGGCGATGAACGACAGAGCAACTGCGAGCAGGGTCAGCCTCATGCGGCCGCCCCTGCCTACTCATCGCTGAACGGCGGCTGAGCCTATTTCCAACCGCCGAGGATCGCCCCGGCAACGACGTGCCCGAGCAGCAGGTACGCTGCATCGATCATCAACAGATTGGTATCGCCCCCGTCGTAAACCCAGCCGTAGAGCACGGTCGGGATGGCCGAGGCAAAAGCGACCACGATAGCCCATTTCGCACCCGTCGCAGCGTCGGCGACCTGGCCCCACTTGTACAATATGGCAAGGAACACCGCCGTCAGGATCGGCATCAGCGGACTGAACATCATGCGCGATGTCGCGACAGCCTGATCCGCTTCCGTCAGCCCGGACATCGCCATGTAGGTGTCCATCGGAATCATCAGTGCGTAGATGACGAACCCGATGGCATAGATGGCGATTGCCGCGACGACGACCGCGAGCCAATTAATTCCCCCTGAGCGCATGTTGATCCTCCCCTCGTTGCGCTCACGGAACATACCACTGGCTCGGCTGGCGTCTACCCGTTAGCGGACCGCTCCATGACCGCTTTCAAGCAGGGCGACCCGACGACGCTGAACCGGCTCTACGGCCGCTCGAGCGGCCACAGGTTGCGCAAGAGACAGCAGGAGCTGGTCGACAAATTGTTGCCGCAGACCGCGGTACCGGAGGAAGGCGAAATCACGGCGGCGCGACTGTTCGGCGACGAGCGGCCGCTCCATTTCGAGATCGGCTTCGGCTCGGGCGAACACCTCGCCGACCGGGCGGACATTCTGCCCGATCACGGCTTCATCGGCGCCGAGCCGTTCCTCAACGGAGTCGCGGCGGCGCTGGCCCATGTGCGCGACAAGCACCTTTCCAACATCCGCCTCTGGCGCGGCGATGCGCTCGACGTGCTGCAGCGGCTTCCGGATCGAAGCCTCAGCTTCCTTTACATGCTGCATCCGGACCCGTGGCCTAAAGCCCGTCACGCGAAGCGCCGCATGGTCAACGACGGACCGCTCGGGATCTTCGCCGCGAAACTGAAGCCCGGCGGCGAATTCCGGCTGGCGACCGACGACCCGACCTACCTGACCTGGTCGCTGATGGTCATGCAGCGGCACGAGCGCCGGTTCGAGTGGCTGGCCGAGCGCCCCGTCGACTTCCTCGAGCCGCCCGGCGGCTGGATCGAGACCCGCTACGGCGCCAAGTCGCGCCGCGAAGGACGTCGGCCCTATTACCTGCGCTACCGTCGGGCCTGAGCGGGCTCGAGGCGGAGGAGCCGCGCGTTGGCTCCGTCCTCGAGCAAATAGATTTCGCCGCGCGGGCCTTGGTCCACTGCCCGGATGCGCGCGCCCATGTCCCACTGGTCGGCCTTGCGCGCCTGGTCGCCGTCGATGTCGACGCGGATCAGCGCTTGCCCGGAGAGTGCTCCGATCAAGGCGTCGCCCTTCCACTGCGGGAACAGATCGCCGCTGTAGATGAGCAGGGAGCCCGGCGAGATCGACGGAGTCCACCACACCTTGGGCGGTTCGAACCCGTCCCCGGGACGATGGTCGGGGATGTCGGCGCCGCCGTAATGGCTGCCGTTGGACGCGCGCGGCCAGCCGTAATTGCGGCCGGCGACGATCAGGTTGAGCTCGTCGCCGCCCTGTGGACCCATTTCGGTCGCCCACAGCCGGCCGTCGGGCGCAAAGGCCAGGCCGAGCACGTTGCGGTGGCCGAAGGTGAAATGGCGCCCGCCGAGGCGCTGCCCTTCCGCCGTGAGATGGATGATCTTGCCGAGATCGCTGTTCCGATCCTGTGCCGGATCCATCTTCTGCCGCTCGCCCGAAGAGACGTACATCGTGCCATCGGGAGCGAAGGCGATCCGCTGGGAATAATGACCGCCGCCCGTGACCTTCGGCTCCTGGCGCCAGATGATCCGGAACCCGTCGATCCGCGGCTGGCCCTGGCCGAGGATGAGGCGGCCGTAACCGACGGTGGCTCCGTTCGTGCCGCCGGCACCCGCTTCGGGAAAGCTCAGATAGACCCGCTGATTGCCGGCGAAATCGGGATGCACGACAACGTCGGCGAGCCCGCCCTGCCCCTGGACGTGGACCCGCGGGACGCCCAGCACCTGCTGGCGCTGCCCGCTCGCGACATCGACCAGCCACAAAGCGCCGCGCTTCTCTGTGACCAGAGCCATATTTGTCCGCGGCAGGCCCGATCCGGGCAGGAAGTCCAACGCCCACGGCGAATCGAACCGCGCGACCTCATTGGCGGTGAAGGGCTGGCCGGTCGAGGCTGCGCTCGGCGACGGCGCCGCGCCGCACGCGGCGAGAGCGAGAAGAAAACTGAACTGGATGAAGCGAGCGATCATGACTTCTCTTGATGAGGATGCGGAGAGGAAATCAACGCCGGCGTTCAGCTTGGGCTTCACAGGCAAGGCGGAGAGGTTCAATTGCGCGCCGGAGTGAACCTTTCCCACTGACGGAAGCACCCATGGTCAGCGTGAGGGCCTCAAAGTGAATTTGCGCGGGACGGCAAGCCGCACCCCAGCGGGCGGCATGCGTCCCGGCGGGGCGGACGAGAGGGAGTTGCTCAACCGTGTCGGCGCGCGGGACCTGGATGCCTTCGAACGGCTGTACCGGCTGTACCAGCCGCGCCTGGCCCGGTTCCTGATCAATCTCGTACGGCGGCCGCAGCTCGTCGAGGAGGTGCTCAACGATACGATGATGGTGGTGTGGCAGACAGCAGGGAAATTTCGGGGGACAAGCAAGCCGTCCACGTGGATCTTCGCCATCGCTTACCGCAAGGCGCAGAAGGCGAAGGCACGGTGGCCGGATCCCGTCGAAGCGAAGGGGGAGGACCGGCGAGCCAGTGCCGAGCCCGAACCTGACGAGCAGCTCCGGCACAGCCGGCTCCACGATGCGCTTATAACCGCGATGAACGGCCTTTCGGCCGATCACCGGGCGGTGGTCGACCTCACCTACTTCCATGGCATGGGCTATCGCGAAATCGCCGAAGTCTTGGATTGTCCCGTGAACACGGTGAAGACGCGCATGTTCCACGCCCGCCGTCGGCTTCGCGCTGCCATGATCGGCAGCCTCCCGGACTGGCTTTGAGAGGACCGTCGCGATGTCGAACCCTGCCTTCAATGACGCGGTGCACGACGAGGCGGAGGAGCTGCTCCCGTGGTACGCGACCGGGCAGCTCAACCCCGCAGATCGGGGGGCAGTGGAACGACACCTCGCATCCTGCGCTCGGTGCCAGCGCCAGCTCGCTTTCGAGCGGCAGCTCATCGAACAGGTGCGGGCGCTCGACGTCGCGGTTGATTCCGGATGGGCCCGGCTGCGGGCGCGGATCGTCCGCCCGCCCCGGTCCGCTTCGACGCTGGCCCGGGCGACACGCGGCTTCTGGGACATTCTGAGGCGACCCGGAGTCGCTGCGATCGCGACCGCGCAAGTCGTTCTCCTCCTGGTCGCGGCTGCGATCCTCGTTCCGATGAGCCAGCCTTCCTATCAGGCGCTGGGAAGCTCCGGAGCGCCTGCGACGGCCAACATCATCGTAATCTTTCGGCCCGGTTCGACGGAGCAAGACATCCGCGAGCTCCTGCGGGCGAGCGACGCGTCGGTGGTCGGCGGCCCGACAGCGGCCAACGCCTATCTGCTCCATGTTCGCCCCGAGCGCCGCCCGGCCGCCCTCGCCGCGCTGCAATCCGCCGACATCATCCAGCTCGCGCAACCGGTCGACGACGCAAGATCATGAGCGGTCTGCGCACCCCTTGCCGCGTGATGCTGATGGCTTTGGCGGCGGTTGCCCTCTGGGCGTTCCCCGTCGCTGCACAGGAGCCGCCGAGCCCGGACCGCCAGATCCTGGTGATGGTCAACCATCCCCCCGATCATTTCCGGCCCAACGCCAGCTACGGTCGCGGTTACGCAGACGCCCTTGGGAAAAGCGCACGGACACGGCTCGCGCGGCGGATTGCGGCGAAATACGGCCTGAGGCTCGTCGACGAATGGCCGATGCCGCTGATCGGGCTCGATTGCTTCGTCATGCTGGTGCCCGACGGACGGTCGACCAGCGAGGCGGCGACGCAGGTCTCCCGCGATTCCGCGGTCGCGTGGGCGCAGCCGGTCGGGCTGTACGAGACTCAGGGGCGGGCTTCGGGCCCCAACGATCCCCTGTTCGCGGCGGAGCCGGCGGCCCGGGAATGGCACCTCGCCGATCTGCATCGAATCGCCACCGGACGGGGCGTCAAGGTCGCGGTCGTCGATAGCGGCATCGACGCCGGTCATCCGGACCTTTCCGGACAACTCCTCGTCAACCGCAATTTCGTCGCCGGTCGCCCCGGGGCGGCCGAACGGCATGGAACGGGCGTCGCCGGCATCATCGCCGCCAAGGCCGACAACGGTGTCGGGATCGCAGGCATCGCACCGGGCGCGAAGCTGCTCGGCCTGCGCGCATGCTGGCAGGCGCCGGACCTTCGCACCGTCTGTGACAGCTTCAGCCTGGCCAAAGCGCTTTATTATGCGATCCAACAACGGGCCGGCGTCATCAATCTCAGCCTGGGCGGGCCCGACGACCGGCTGCTTCGGGCGCTGATCAAGACCGCGCTCAACCGCGGCACGGCGGTCGTCACAGCGTTCGACGCCCGGCGCCCGGGGGGCGGATTTCCGGCGTCTATGGCGGGCGTGACGGCGGTGTCGGATGCAATCTCCGCGCCTCGCGTCTACACTGCTCCCGGTCGCGATATCCCAACCACTCAGCCGGGCGGTCGATGGTTCCTGGTCAATGGCTCTTCCTTTGCGGCAGCGCATGTCAGCGGGCTCGTGGCGCTGATTCGCCAGCGCGCGCGCTCCTCGGCCGTCTCGCTGGTGTCCCCCAATGGGGGCGCAATCGACGCCTGCGCGAGCGTGATCCGTGTCTCGCCCGGTTGTGAGTGCAATTGCGGGCCGTTTCGCGCGGCTGGAGCCCGCTAGCTTCCGCGCCGTTCCAATTCGCGGCTTCGTCGTCGCCGCCGGAGCTTGCGTCGCGTTCGCTGCGCCGGCGAGCGCCGAGGTCGGGGCGGCCGTGTCGGTTTTCACGGATTCGCGCTTCCGAGGATATTCGCTCAGCGGCGGCCATCCGGTGGCGAGCGTTGACGTCTCATACGACAGCCGCGACGGATTTTATGCCGCGGTGTCGGGAAGCGCGCTGGTCGAATCCGGAGATGTTCGAGCGCTCGCGGTGCAACTAAACGGCGGCTATGCGCGGCGCCTGTCGCGCCAAACGGCAGTCGACTTCGGCGTCGTCCACTCTGAATATTCGCGCTACTCGAGCGCGTCCGGTAGCTCCTACACCGAAATCTATGCCGGCGTGACGCGCAAATATCTGACCGGCCGGCTGTATTTCTCGCCGCATTATTTCAATTCCGATACCTGGACGACGTACGGCGAACTCAACGCCGACGTGCCCATCTCCCGGCGGCTCAGCTTCAGCGGCCATGCCGGACTGCTCGTCCCGCTTCGCACCCGTGACGGCGGGGAGACACGGGCATCCCATGATTGGCGAATCGGCTTGAACCATCAGTTCGGACCCGTCTCGGCGCACGCGGCGTGGACCGGCGGAGAACGGCTTCGCGCTTACGGCATATATGGCCGCCGGAGCCGCTCGGCTCTCGTCATCGGCCTGACCACCGCGCTGTGAAGCCCGCCAAGCCGTTGAACGCTTCCCCTGCCGCTTCGCACTAACCCCTACCGCCGACCGTCAAATCCGCAAGCGACGGCCGGCGCCGGACTGGTCCGCTGCGCCCCCGGCGGGCCAGTCGCACCTCGCATGTAACCGCGGCGCCGGCGCGTGCGTTGTCTTTGTGTGATGCGGACCAGCCCGGGAGCCCAGAAACGGTTGAACTAATGCGAGCCTGCAGTCTCCTGTCCCTTGCGACGGCGGTCCCGCCCCACGTCATCCGCCAGGACGACGCGAAGGCGCTCGGGCGGGAAGCATTCCGCGGCCGCAAGCAATTGTTCGACCGGCTTTCGAGCGTGTTCGACAACGCCGGAATCGCGACGCGGAACCTCGTTGCCCCTGCCCATTGGTATCTTGCCGACCACGGATGGCGCGATCGCAATCAGGTTTATCTTCAAGCAGGCGAGCGGCTGTTCGTCGAGGCGGCGAGCGGGGCGATCGGCCAGGCGGGACTAGCCGGCTCGGACATCGACGGTGTCGTCTGCGTGTCCACGACGGGCATCGCAACGCCCAGCCTCGAGGCGCGTGCCGGCCCCGGACTAGGCCTGCGCGACGACGTGCGGCGGGTGCCGGTGTTCGGCATGGGGTGCGCGGGCGGCGTCAACGGCCTGGCCCTGGCGTCTCGCCTTGCGGTTTCCGATCCGGGCAGCAAGTGGCTGCTCGTCACCGTCGAGACCTGCTCGATCTCGATCCGGCTCGACAGCGACGACCCCGCCGCCGTTGTAGCGACCGCGCTGTTCGGCGACGGCGCTGCGGCCGCGGTGGTTACGAGCGGCGAGCACAGCCTCGCTCGCATTACTGGCTCGGCCGAGAAGCTTTGGCCTGACACGCAGCGGATCATGGGCTGGGACATCGAGGACCCCGGCTTGTCCGTGGTCTTCGACCGTGCCATCCCGCCGTTCATCGAGGCGGAGCTTGCCGCAGCGGTCGACGAGATGTGCGCGCGCCTCGGAACGCGCCGCGACGAGATTGCGCGCTTCTGTTGCCACCCAGGCGGGGTGAGGGTGATCGACGCGATCGAAGGCGCGCTCGAGCTCAACCAGGGCGAGCTCAACCTCGAGCGCGAAGTGCTCCGCGATCACGGCAACATGAGTGCTCCGACCGTCCTGTTCGTGCTCCAGCGCCTGCTCGAGCGCGGCCTTCCGAATCCGACCCTAATGACGGCGTTCGGCCCCGGCTTCACCTGCGCCGGACTCTTGCTCGAAGCCGCATGATTTTCAGCATCGCGATTCTGGCGCTGGTCACGCTGCAGCGCATCGGCGAGCTGTGGCTGTCGAACCGCCACACCCGCCGCTTGCTCGACCAAGGGGCGAGCGAGCATGCGCCGGGCCATTATCCGCTGATCGTCGCAGTACACGCATTGTGGCTCGCCGCTTTGTGGTGGCTCGCGCCCGGCCAGCCGGTCGAGGGCTTCTGGCTCGGCTTGTTCGTCGGGATTGAGATCACCCGCATCTGGGTACTCGTGTCGCTCGGCCCGCACTGGACCACGCGAATCATCGTGCTGCCCGACGCGCCTCTCGTAGCCCGCGGACCCTATCGCTTCGTCAATCACCCCAATTACGTCGTTGTGATCGGCGAAATCGCAATTCTTCCCCTGGTCTTCGGTCTGTGGGAAATCTCGCTGGTCTTCAGCCTGGTGAATGCAGCGATCCTCGCAATTCGGGTCCGCGCCGAGAACCGCGCGCTCGGCCGCTAAGCTTCGCTTGCGCGGATTACCGACCGCGCCTATATCGCGGCTCTCTCCTCGACATCGTCAGATGCCTGAGGCTGGGGCCCTACGGCTCCGGTCCGAGAGACGTTTAAGCTTAGAGAAAGGCAGAGCGTGGCGGATATCGCCGGTCTTCAGCGGCTGATCGAGCCAGAGGTCGAACGCCTCGGCTTCGATCTCGTGCGCGTTCAGATGATCGGCGGATCGTCCGACCCGACGCTGCAGGTGATGGCCGAGCGCGCGGACACTCGCCAGCTGGACATCGCCGATTGCGAGCGGATTTCGCGGCGCCTGTCGGAGATGCTCGATCTCGCCGATCCGATCGAGGGCAGCTACCGCCTCGAAGTCAGCTCTCCCGGCATCGACCGGCCGCTGACCCGCCTCAAAGATTATCAGGACTGGGCAGGCCACGACGCGCGGATCACCCTCGTCTCACCGCACGAAGGGCGCAAGCAGTTCACAGGAGAATTGCGGGGGCTCGAGGATCAGCTCGTGCTGATCCGGACGCGGAACGAAGAGTCCCACGCATTGCCCTTTTCGCAAATCTCGTCGGCCAAGCTGCTCTTGACCGACAAGCTCATCACAGCCACGGCGCCGCTTAGCACGGCCGGCGCCGACACGATCAAGATGGAAGGTTGAACGAACTCATGGCCACCGCACCCGCCGCTGTCAGCGCCAACAAGGCGGAATTGCTCGCGATCGCGGACGCCGTCGCGCGCGAGAAGCTGATCGACAAGGGCATCGTCATCGAGGCGATGGAGGACGCGATTCAGCGCGCCGCCCGCGCCCGCTACGGAGCCGAGAACGACATTCGCGCCAAGCTCGATCCGGAGACCGGCGATCTGCGTCTGTGGCGGGTGCTCGAGGTCGTCCCCGAGGTCGAGGACCATTTCAAGCAGATCGACGAGAAGGGCGCCCAGAAGCTCCAGAAGGGCGCCGCGGTCGGCGACTTCATCGTCGATCCGCTGCCGCCGATCGAATTCGGGCGCATCGCCGCCCAGGCCGCCAAGCAGGTGATCTTCCAGAAGGTGCGCGACGCCGAGCGCGAGCGGCAGTACGAGGAATTCAAGGACCGCGCCGGCGAGATCATCACCGGCGTGGTGAAGCGCGTCGAGTTCGGCCACGTCGTGGTCGACCTTGGCCGCGCCGAGGGCGTGATCCGCCGCGACCAGCAGATCCCGCGCGAGATGGTCCGCGTCGGCGACCGCATCCGCTCCTTGATCATGGCCGTCCGGCGTGAGGCGCGCGGGCCGCAGATCTTCCTGTCGCGCGCGCACCCCGACTTCATGAAGAAGCTGTTCGCGCAGGAAGTGCCCGAGATTTACGACGGCATCATCGAGATCAAGGCCGCCGCGCGCGACCCGGGCAGCCGCGCCAAGATCGGTGTGATCAGCCACGACAGCTCAATCGACCCGGTCGGCGCGTGCGTGGGAATGAAGGGCAGCCGCGTCCAGGCCGTGGTCCAGGAGCTGCAGGGCGAAAAGATCGACATCATCCCGTGGAGCCAGGACCTTGCGACGTTCGTCGTCAATGCGCTCCAGCCGGCAACCGTCAGCCGCGTCGTGATCGATGAGGAGGAGAGCCGGATCGAGGTGGTCGTGCCCGACGACCAGCTCAGCCTCGCGATCGGCCGCCGCGGCCAGAACGTGCGCCTGGCGAGTCAACTCACCAATTCGCAGATCGACATACTGACCGAGGCGGACGCCAGCGAGAAGCGTCAGCGCGAGTTCGTCGAGCGCTCGGAAATGTTTCAGAACGAGCTCGACGTCGACGAGACGCTGTCGCAGCTGCTCGTCGCCGAAGGCTTCACCAGCCTCGAGGAAGTGGCCTACGTGCCGGTCGAGGAGATCGCTTCGATCGAGGGTCTCGACGACGACATCGCGTCCGAGCTGCAGAGCCGTGCCGCCGAGGCGCTCGAGCGGCGCGAGGCGGCTGCTCGCGACGAGCGCCGCGCCCTCGGTGTCGAGGACGCTTTGGCGGAAATTCCCCATCTTAGCGAGCAGATGCTGGTGACGCTCGGCAAGGCCGGGATCAAGACGCTCGACGATCTCGCCGATCTCGCGACCGACGAGCTGATCCAGAAGAAGCGAATCGAGCCGCGCCGCCGCGAGCCGAGCAACCGGCCAGAGGACAAGGGCGGAGTCCTCGCCGACTATGGCCTGACCGAAGAGCAGGGCAACGAGATCATCATGGCCGCCCGCGCCCACTGGTTCGAGGACGAGCCGGCAAAAACCGAGGAGGCCGCCGATGCGGACTCCGCGGAATGAGGAATTAGGCTCCGACAGAACCAATCAAACGCACGTCCCGGAACGGACGTGCATCCTGACGCGCCGCAAGGCGGCCAAGAATGACCTGATCCGCCTGGCGCTCGGTCCCGACGGGACGGTCGCGCCGGACGTGCGCGCCCGGGCGCCCGGTCGCGGCGCATGGATCGGAGTGACTCGCGCGGAGCTCGATGCGGCCAACGCCAAGGGCAAGCTCAGGGCGGCACTGCAGCGGGCGTTCAAAACGACCGACGTCACCGTTCCAACCGACCTTGGCGATAGCACCGAAAAAGCGCTTCGCCAGGCGGCGCTCGACCGGCTCGGGATGGAGGCGCGCGCAAGCAATTTGCTAAACGGCGCCGACCGCGTCGAGCAGGCCGCCCGGTCCGGCAAGGTTCATCTGCTGATCCACGCCGCGGATGCCGGCGAGGACGGCCGCAGCCGGCTCGACCAGGCGTGGCGGGTCGGCGGGGGCGATGCCCGCGGGGTGATATTCCCCGAAACGCGCACTATCTTGTCGTTGGCGCTTGGCCGCGAAAATGTGGTACATGTCGCCCTGACCGATCCCGCCGCCGCTTCGCGCGTTTCGCGCGCGCTTGCCCGGTGGCGGGCTTTCACTGGCCCCGATCGTGGTCCGGAAGGCGGAGAACCCGCCTCGGGCACCGGCTCGGCTGAAGACTTGACGAAGGACTAGAATGGCAGACCAGACCGAAAAACCGAAGCTTGGTACCCGGCCCCCGCTCGGGCTCAAGCGCACGGTCGAGACCGGCAAGGTCAAGCAAAGCTTCAGCCACGGCCGCTCCAACACGGTGGTCGTCGAGGTCAAGAAGCGGCGCATTCTCGGCAGGCCGGGCGAGGCCCCGCCCTCCGAAGCCCCCAAGCCCGCGGCCGAAACTCCAGCGCCGGCGCCGAAGCCGGCGCCCGCGGCACCCGCCGCGCGCAAGCCGAGCGAGCGGGACGAAATCGCGCGCCGCAAGGAGCTTCAGGAAAAGCTGCTCCGCGAGGCAGAAGAAGCCCGCCTCGCCTCGCTCGAGGAGGCACGCCGGCGCGAGGATCGCAGCAAGGTCGAGGCGAATGAGGAGGAGCGCCGCCGCGCCGAGGAAAACCGCAAGGCCGAGGAGGTTGCGGCCGAGCAGGCTCGCCTGCAAGCGGAGGAAGAATCGCGGCCCGCCGCCGAGACTCCTACTGCCGAAACCGAAGCGGCTGCCGAGATCGAGGAAGAAGGGGATCGCGGACATCGGCGTCCGGGCGGTCACACACCTGCGCCCAAGCGCCCGGAGACCGCGCGCCCGAGCCGCGGCCGCGACGACCATCGCCAGCGGGGCAAACTCACCGTCACCCGCGCGCTTTCCGACGAGGACGACAGCCGCGCCCGCTCGCTCGCCGCGCTCCGCCGCGCACGCGAGAAGGAAAAGCGCCACCACATGGAGGCCGGACCGACCCAGAAGCAGGTCCGCGACGTCGTCGTTCCCGAAGCGATCACCGTGCAGGAGCTGGCCAACCGCATGGCCGAACGCGGCGCCGATTTGGTGAAAGCGCTGTTCAAGATGGGCATGCCGGTCACGCTGACCCAGACCATCGACCAGGATACAGCCGAGCTGCTCGTCACCGAATTCGGCCACCGCATCACGCGCGTGAGCGAAAGCGACGTCGACATCGACACCTCCGCCGACGTCGACGCCCCCGAGACGCTGCAGGCGCGGCCGCCCGTGGTCACCATCATGGGCCACGTCGACCACGGCAAGACGTCGCTGCTCGATGCGATCCGCGGCGCCGACGTCGTCGCGCACGAGGCCGGCGGAATCACTCAGCACATCGGCGCCTATCAGGTACAGCTGCCCGACAAGTCGAAGATCACCTTCCTCGATACACCCGGGCACGAAGCGTTCACCGAGATGCGGGCACGCGGGGCCAATGTCACCGACATCGTCATCCTCGTCGTCGCCGCCGACGACGGGCTGAAGCCGCAGACGATCGAGGCGATCAATCACACCAAGGCCGCGGGCGTGCCGATGATCGTCGCCATCAACAAGATCGACAAGCCCGAGGCGAAGGCGCAGAAGGTCCGCGAGGAGCTGCTGCAGCACGAGGTGATCGTCGAGGACATGGGCGGCGACGTCCAGGACGTCGAAGTCTCCGCAACCAAGAAGACCAACCTCGACAAGCTGCTCGAGGCGATCCAGCTCCAGGCGGAAATCCTCGAGCTCAAGGCCAACCCCGACCGCGCCGCGGAAGGCACGGTGGTCGAGGCCAAGCTCGACAAGGGTCGCGGCCCGCTCGCCACCGTCCTCGTCCAGCGCGGCACGCTCCGGGTCGGCGACGTGTTCGTCGCCGGCGCGTCTTCGGGCAAGGTCCGGGCAATGATCGACGACAAGGGGCGCCAGGTGAAGGAAGCCGGGCCGAGCTTCCCGGTCGAGGTCCTCGGACTTTCCGCGGTGCCTTCGGCGGGCGATGCCTTCACGGTGGTCGAGAACGAGGCGCGGGCCCGCGAGGTCGCCGCCTACCGTCAGGGCGTGCTCGACCGCAAACGCACGACGGCCGCACCGGTCACGCTCGAGAATATGTTCGCGTCGCAGAAGGCGAGCCACATGGAATTCCCATTGGTCGTCAAAGCCGACGTGCACGGCTCGGTCGAGGCGATCGTCCATGCGCTCAACCGCTTGTCGACCGACGAGATCAAGGTCCGCGTACTCCATTCGGGCGTCGGTGCGATCACCGAGAGCGACGTCACGCTGGCGAGCGCCAGCGGTGCGCCGATCATCGGATTCAACGTCCGCCCCAACGCCAAAGCGCGCGAGGTGGCCGAGCGCAGCAAGGTCGAGTTCCGCTACTACGACGTCATCTATCACCTCACCGACTGGGTGAAGGGCGCGATGGCGGGCGAGCTCGGGCCGGAGATCATCGAGACGGTCGTCGGCCGTGCCGAGGTCAAGGAAGTCTTCCCGGCGGGCAAGAAGGACAAGGCCGCCGGTCTGCTCGTGCTGGAGGGCGTCATCCGCAAGGGCCTCAACGCGCGTTTGACGCGCGAGGACGTGATCGTGTCGAAAACCACGATCAGCTCGCTGCGGCGGTTCAAGGACGATGTCGCCGAAGTGCGCGCTGGCCTCGAATGCGGCGTGCTTCTCGCTGACACCAACGACATCAAGCCG
Organism: Sphingomicrobium sp.; assembly: GCA_035281125.1. Classification (GTDB taxonomy): domain Bacteria; phylum Pseudomonadota; class Alphaproteobacteria; order Sphingomonadales; family Sphingomonadaceae; genus Sphingomicrobium. The sequence goes on from DATEEM010000093.1 coordinate 25,135, forward strand.
GGCGACAGCCTCGAGGTGTTCGAGGTCGAGGAGCGCGCGCGGACGCTGTAATGATGACGTGCATTGTCGTCATTGCGAGCCCCGAAGGGGCGCGGCAATCCAGTCTGGATCGCCACGTCGCTACGCTCCTCGCGATGTCGCCGATTCACTGAGATGCGCCGCCAGGAAACGCCCGAGGGCCGCTCGGTCCGCCTGCTTCGCGTCGGCGAGCAGGTGCGCCACGTGCTGAGCGACTTGCTCCAGCGCGGCGACGTGCATGACGACGTGCTTCAGTCGCACCTCGTCAGCGTCACCGAAGTGCGCATGTCGCCCGACCTCCGCCACGCGACGGTGTTCGTGAAGCCGCTGCTCGGCCAGGACGAGGAAGTGGTGCTGAAAGCGCTCCGCCAGAACACCGCCTTCCTTCAGCGCGAGGTCGCCCACCGCGTGCGCACGAAATATGCCGCGAAACTCAAGTTCGTGATGGACGAAAGCTTCGACGAGAGCAGCCATATCGAAAAGCTGCTGCGCTCGGATAAAGTCGCTCAGGACCTGAAGAGCGAATGATCGATCTCGAGCGGCTCGCCGAGCCAATGAGCGGCGATGGCTGCCGCGCCGAGCTGTTCGAGGAGCGGAACCGCGAGGCGCTGAAGGGCGCCTGCGCCGAGGATCCGGCCATCTGGAGGATTTACGCGAACAATTTCGGTCCCGAGGGCTTCGACGACAGCATCGACTTCTACACCTCGAACTCGCGCAACCGGACGTTTGTCCTGTTCGAGGGCAACGAGCTCGCCGGAATGTCGAGCTTCCTCGGCATCGACGAGGGCCGACAGGTCCTCGAGATCGGCGGCACCTATTACCGCCCGCACCTGCGCGGCACAGGCTTCAACCGGCGCGTGAAGGACATGATGCTGAGGCGCGCCTTCGACTGCGGAATTCGGCGCGTCGAATTCCGCGTCGACCTCCGCAACCAACGCAGCCAGGCGGCGATGAAAAAGCTCGGCGCGGTCCGCGAAGGCGTGCTCCGCGCCGACCGGATCACATGGACCGGCCACGTCCGCGACACCGTGCTGTTCGCCATTCTCAAGGAGGAGTGGCCGGTCTAAGCACAGCCCGTGGCCAAGCTCTATTTCTACTATGCCGCGATGAACGCGGGCAAGTCGACCACGCTCCTGCAGGCCGATTTCAATTATCGCGAGCGCGGCATGGAGACGATGCTGTGGACCGCGTCGTTCGACGACCGCGCCGGCGGCGGGACAATCGGCTCGCGTATCGCTCTGTCGGCGCCGGCGCACAGTTATGACGAGGACGTCGACCTGTTTGCCGCCGTCGCGGACGAGCTGAAACGCCGCAAGCTCGATTGCATCCTGATCGACGAGGCACAGTTCCTTTCGCAGCGCCATGTGCTCCAACTGTGCGAGGTCGCCGACCGCCTTTCGATCCCCGTCCTCTGCTACGGCCTGCGCACCGACTTCCAGGGCAAGCTGTTTCCCGGCTCGGCGGCGCTGCTTGCGCTCGCCGATTCGCTCGTCGAGCTGAAGGCGGTATGCGAATGCGGCCGCAAGGCGACCATGAACCTGCGCATCGATGCCGAGGGGCACGCGGTTGGCGCCGGAGCGCAGACCGAGATCGGCGGCAACGACCGCTACGTCGCGCTCTGCCGCAAGCATTTTTTCGAACGGTTGCGCGAAGGCGAAGCACGCCAGCTGAGCCTCGGCCTCGCGCGGCGTTAGATTGCTCCACGGCTGGATCATCCTCGACAAGCCGGTCGGGCTCGGCTCGACCCAGGCGGTGAGCGCGCTCAAGCGCCTGCTGCGCGAGGCCGGCGAGCCCAGGACTCGGGTCGGCCATGGCGGCACGCTCGACCCGTTAGCGAGCGGCGTGCTGCCGATCGCGCTCGGCGAGGCGACCAAGCTCGCCGGACGGATGCTCGACGCGCGCAAGGCCTACCATTTCACGATCCGCTTCGGCGAGGAGACCGACACGCTCGACGCCGAGGGAACGGTGGTCGCGACGAGCAATGTGCGCCCGACTTACGCAGAACTGTATCCCGTTCTTGGCCGGTTCGTCGGAACCATCGAGCAGATCCCTCCAACTTACTCGGCCCTCAAGATCGCAGGCACACCTGCCTATGCCAGGGCGCGTGCAGGAGAAGACGTGGAGATCAAGCCGCGCAGGGTCACGGTTGAGGAATTACGCGCACCGCATCCGGCGTCCGACAACTTCTACGAGAAGCTCGAGGAAACCACGTTGGAGGCCACCGTCTCCAAGGGCACCTACATCCGCAGCCTCGCGCGCGACATCGCGCGGGCGCTTGGAACCGTCGGCCATGTGTCCTATCTCAGGCGGACGCGCGCCGGGCCGTTCGGGCTCGACCAGGCCGTTTCGCTGGACTTTCTCGCCGAACTCGCTAAGGCGCGCCAACTGACGCGGGCGGTGTTGCCGCTGGAAGCGGCGCTGGACGACATCCCGGCCCTCCCCGTCACCCCCGACCAGGCCCGGCTGCTCCGCCATGGACAGCGCCTGTCCGGGTTCCCCGGCAAGCCGGGGCTTTGCATGGCAACGCTGGAGGGAACTCCGGTCGCGCTGGTCGAAGCTTCGGTCGACGGCCTCCGGGTCGTCCGGGGGTTCAACCTTTAGACGAACAGGAGTGCAAGACGATGTCGATTACCGCCGAGCGCAAGGACGCGCTGATCAAGGAGCATGCCCGCGGCAAGGGCGACACCGGTTCGCCCGAGGTCCAGGTTGCGATCCTCACCGAACGGATCAACAACCTCACCCAGCATTTCAAGACGCACGCGAAGGACAATCACTCGCGCCGCGGCCTGCTGATGCTGGTCAACCAGCGCCGCTCGCTGCTCGATTATCTGCGTCGCAAGGACGAGACGCGTTATACCGATCTCATCGCGAAGCTCGGTTTGAGGAAGTAACCCCGCGGCGCCGTTCCGGCGCCGCTTCGTTTTTGAAGTCCCCGCAATCCGGCGGGGCGCAAATGGGGCCCAAAGCGCCCCGAACCGCTGACGGACCGGAAAGTCCGTCCAACAGATGCCCCGGCCGCAATAGGGCCGCCGGAGTGAAGGGACGAACATGTTCAATACCAAAACAGTTGAAATCGAGTGGGGCGGAAAAACGCTGAAACTCGAAACGGGCCGCGTTGCCCGCCAGGCCGATGGCGCGGTTGTCGCGACCCTCGGCGAAACCGTGGTTCTTTGTGCGGTCACCGCCGCCAAGCAGGTCAAGCCGGGCCAGGATTTCTTCCCGCTGACCGTTCACTATCAGGAGAAGTTCAGCGCCGCGGGCCGCATCCCGGGCGGCTTCTTCAAGCGCGAGCGCGGCGCGACCGAGAAGGAAACGCTGACCAGCCGCCTGATCGACCGCCCGATCCGCCCGCTGTTCCCGGAAGGGTTTTACAACGAGATCCTGGTGATCGCCCAGGTCCTCTCCTACGACGGCGAGAACGAGCCCGACATCCTGGCGATGATCGCGGCGTCGGCCGCCCTGACGCTGAGCGGTGTGCCCTTCATGGGCCCGATCGGCGCGGCGCGCGTCGGATTTTCGTCGGACGGCGAATATATCCTCAACCCGACCCAGGAACAGGTCGCCGAAGGGCGCCTCGACCTGGTCGTCGCCGGCACGCGGAGCGCGGTGATGATGGTCGAGTCCGAGGCCAAGGAACTGTCCGAAGAAGAGATGCTCGGCGCGGTCATGTTCGCCCACAAGGAGAGCCAGAAGGTCATCGAGGCGATCATCACGCTCGCCGAGCAGGCCGCCAAGGAGCCATGGGAGCTCGACGTGCTCGAGGACAAGGCCGGCTCGATGGCCAAGCTCCGCAGCATCATTGGCGACGACCTCGCCCAGGCCTACAAGATCACCGACAAGCAGGCCCGCCAGACGGCGATCGAGGCCGCCCGTGGGAAGGCCCGCGAGGCTTTCGCCGACCTCGAGGAGAGCGACCCCGCCGCTTATCTCGGCACGCTCAAGTTGGTGAAAAAGCTCGAGGCCGAAGTCGTCCGCGGTGCGATCCTCAAGGACGGCCGCCGGATCGACGGGCGCGACACCAAGACCGTGCGCCCGATCGAGATCACCGCCGGCTTCCTTCCGCGCGCGCACGGCTCGGCCCTGTTCACGCGCGGTGAAACCCAGGCCATCGTCACGACCACGCTTGGCACCAAGGACGCCGAGCAGATGATCGACGGCCTTGAGGGCCTTTCCTACCAACGCTTCATGCTGCACTATAACTTCCCGCCTTACTCGGTCGGCGAAGTCGGCCGCTTCGGCGCGCCTGGGCGGCGCGAAGTGGGCCACGGCAAGCTCGCCTGGCGCGCGCTCAACCCGATGCTGCCGAGCGCGGAGGAGTTCCCCTATACGATCCGGGTTCTCTCGGACATCACCGAGTCCAACGGCTCGAGCTCGATGGCGACGGTGTGCGGCGGCAGCCTCGCGCTGATGGACGCGGGCGTTCCCCTCGCCCGCCCGGTTGCGGGCATCGCCATGGGCCTGATCCTCGAAGGCAAGGACTTCGCGGTGATCAGCGACATCCTTGGCGACGAGGATCACCTCGGCGACATGGACTTCAAGGTCGCCGGCACGTCCGAGGGCATCACGTCCCTGCAAATGGACATTAAGGTCGCCGGAATCACCGAGGAGATCATGCGCACGGCCCTCGCCCAGGCGAAGGACGGCCGCGCCCACATCCTCGGCGAGATGGCCAAGGCGCTCGGCGAAAGCCGCGGCGAGCTTAGCGCCCACGCCCCGCGCATCGAGACCATGTCGATCCCCAAGGACAAGATTCGCGAGGTGATCGGCACCGGGGGCAAGGTGATCCGCGAGATCGTCGCCACCACCGGCGCCAAGGTCGACATCGATGACGAGGGCGTGATCAAGATCGCATCGAGCGACATCAGCCAGATCGAGGCCGCGCGCAATTGGATCAAGGGCATCGTCGCCGAGCCCGAGCCCGGCACCATCTACACCGGCAAGGTGGCGAGCATCGTCGACTTCGGCGCGTTCGTGACCTTCATGCCCGGCAAGGACGGGCTGGTCCACGTCAGCGAGATCAAGAACGAGCGGGTCGAGAACGTCCGCGACGTACTCAGCGAAGGCCAGGAAGTGAAGGTCAAGCTGCTCGAGGTCGATGCGCGCGGCAAGGTCCGCCTGTCGATGCGCCTGGTCGACCAGGAGACCGGCGAGGAGCTGCCCGACACGCGGCCGCCGCGCGAGCCGCGTGAAGGCGGCGACCGGGGCGCGCGCGGCGACCGCCATCGCGGCGGGCGGGACCGTGGAGGGCGCGACGATCGCGGCCCGCGGCGGGATCGCGGCGACCGGGATCGCGGGCCGCGCGGCGACCGCGGCGATCGTGGACCCAGGCGCGACCGCGAAGATCGCGGCGAGCGCCAGGGCGGCGACGGCGATGAGCCCAAGTTCGCTCCGGCGTTTCTGACCGGCGACGACGAATAACGCCCCCCTGTCCCCGACAGGTGGGCAAGTCGCTCAGTCGATAACGAAAGCCCCGCCGCGATCACTCGCGGCGGGGCTCTTCTTTTGTCCGTAAGGCCGGCCTTCTCAGACGGTCGAAGGCGCGTCCACGTGTGCGGCGAGCTGGACCAGCGCATGCGCGCCCATCGGATCGACCGTGAAGCCGAGCTGTGCGCCGCCCAGCGCCGCGTGACCGTCGGCGAGGCCGGCGAGGTCGTGTCCGCCTGCGCCAGGCTGGACGTGCGGCAGCGAGGCCAGCAGGCCGTCGATGTCCGGGCCGTGCGCCGAGCCGCCGTCGAGCGCGTCGGCGAGAACCTGCGCGACGACCGCGTTATGCTGCGCGCCGCTCACTCCCGTGAGTTGCTCCGCCGCGGGCATGGCGACCGTCGGCGCGGCCAGCGGCATCGCGCCGACAGCGAAGACCGTCGGTGCGTCGCTGCCATGGAGCAGTTCCGGCGCCGGGGCGTGCGCCACCGTCGCATCGAGCTGAGCGTGGAAGGCCGGCGCGAAGGCCGCATTCATTCCGCCCTCGTCGAGATCGGAGCCGCGCTGGACGCTGGCCACCGCCATCTGCTCGGCGACCTGCAGCTTGGCGACCGCGTTCGCGGCCATCGGGCTGAGATCGACATGCGACGACACGCCGGCGAACGCCATGACGCTGCCCGCATCGCCGGCGTCGAGGCTCATCGCGGCGAGCGGCGCGCTCGACGCCAGCCCGGCCGCCGCGACCGCGCCGATCAGCGCGGCATTGGTGGTCCCGGCGGTGCTCAGCGCCTGCTTCTGGTCCACCGCCGCCCCGGTCGCGAACACGGCGTCGGCGAGCACGCCGCTCGAGCCGTCGGTGCGCGTGTAGCTGCCGGTTCCGACGACCTGGACGTCGCCGTTCGCGGCCGAATAGCCGATGCCGTCGCTGGTCAGCGAAATGCTGGCGATGCCGAGCGCGGTGAGGCTTTGCATCTCGCCGGCGTCGACCACGCCGTCGCTGTCGGCATCCTGCCACACGCGGAAGTCCGCGAAGGCC
>DATEEM010000094.1:0-37505 GCA_035281125.1 Sphingomicrobium sp.
TGGCCGGGGTTACCTCGTACGGACCCCTGACGAACGGAGAATTGAGATGCGGCACCGCGTCGGTCATCGCAAACTTCAGCGCACGTCCAGCCATCGCGCGGCTTTGTTCCGCAACATGGCGGCAGCGCTCATCAAGCACGAGCAGATCACGACCACGACGGCCAAGGCGAAGGAGCTTCGCCCCTATGTCGAGAAGCTGGTCACCTTGGCCAAGCGTGGCGGCCTGTCGAACCGCCGGATCGCCCAGTCGCGGCTGATGGACGACGTCCAGCTCGCCAAGCTGTTCGACGTGCTTGCCCCGCGCTACGCCGACCGCAACGGCGGCTACACCCGGATCATCAAGGCCGGCATCCGCGCCAGCGACGCCGCGCCGATCGCGGTGATCGAGTTCGTCGACCGCGACGAAAATGCCAAGGGCCAGGATTCGGGCCCGGTGATGACCGAGGAAGAGTTCGAACCCGCTTGAGGGTCGTGGACTTGACTGTCCCGGTTTGGGACAGGGTCGGGCGACGTCGACGCTTGCCAATTGTTTAACCCCCGTTAGCTTCCCGACTCGACTCCCGGGGGCCACGCGGAGTCACGGGGCAGTCTTCGACTTTGCTTACCCCTGGGATGCAGCCGGCGCGCGACGCCGGACAACAGGGGAACTCACATGGCAGATATCAACGGCACGCCCGGTGACGACGCTGGCGCGACCGCGCTCGTCGGCACGAACGGCGACGACACGATCAATGGCTTTGCCGGAAATGACGAGCTTTTCGGGCTCGATGGCAACGACACGCTCGACGGCGGCTCAGGCGACGATTTCATTGACGGCGGCAGTGGCACCGACACCGCAAGCTTCGCGTCGTCGACCGAAGGGGTGTTCGCCGGCCTCGGCACGTCCGGCAACGGTTCGGCGGAAACAGTCTCGGGCGAGTTCGACATTCTGCGAGGCATCGAGAATCTGACGGGATCGGCGTTCAACGACCAGTTCAATGGCAATGATGCCGACAACGTGCTGATCGGCGGCGACGGCCATGACCTGCTGTTCGGCCGCGGCGGCAATGACACCATGATCGGCGGCAATGGCGACGATTTCCTGCGCGGCAGCGACGGCGCGGATTATATGGACGGCGGGGCCGGCTGGGACCGCGTTTCATCCTTCGTTGTTGCGCCCACGAGCGGCATCACGTTCGATCTCAACCATCAGGACGGGACGGCGCAGGATACCGGACAGGGGATGGATATTTTGCTCGGCATCGAGCACGCCTCGGGTACCGTCCTCAATGACACGCTCCTCGGCAACGGCGGCGACAACTGGCTGTGGGACGGGGCCGACGGCGACCCCGCGGTCGCGGCCAGTGGCGACGACGTGATCAGCGCCGGCGGCGGCAACGACCTCGTCGAGGTCGGCAATGGCAACGACACGCTCGACGGCGGCACGGGGACCGACACCTGGTCGCTGCTCGGCGGCCAGACCGAGATCACGTCGGCCGGCGTGACGGTGAGCCTCGCGCTCCAGGGCGCCGCGCAGAACACCGAGCAGGGGATGATGACCGCCACCGGCTTCGAGAATCTGTCCGGCTCGCTCTACGATGACAATCTGACCGGCGACGGCAACGACAATGTCATTGCTGGGGACCTGGGCAGCGACATTTTGATCGGCGGGGCCGGCAACGACACGCTTTATGGCGACGGTCGCATCACGGTCGACAATCACGGCACGGGCGGTTCGGGCCCGATAACCACCTTTGCCCAGATCGACGATGTCGATCGCGACGGCGATAGCACGCCCGATTTCGTTTCCGGAAACGACATCCTCGACGGCGGCGCGGGCGACGACATCCTTGATGGCGGCGCGGGCACGGACACCGCGAGCTTCGCATCGGCGACCGAGGGCGTGTTCGCGGTCCTCAACAACACGGGCAACGGTTTCGCCGAGACTCTATCGGGTGAATTCGACCAGTTGTTCAGCATCGAGAATCTGAGCGGTTCGGCGTTCAACGATTCCCTGCGCGGCAACAATGGCGACAACGTCCTCACCGGCGGCGACGGGCATGACTTGCTGTTCGGCCTCGGCGGAAACGACACCATGATCGGCGGCAATGGCGACGACTTCCTGCGCGGCAGTGACGGGGCCGATGTGCTCAACGGCGGCTCCGGCTGGGATCGCGTGTCCTCCTTCGTCGCCGTGCCGACCACCGGGATCAATTTCGACCTCAACATCCAGGGCGTCGCGCAGGATACCGGCCAGGGCATGGACACGCTGATCGACATCGAGCACGCGTCCGGCACCGTCCTCAACGACATGCTGACCGGGAATTCCGGTGACAACTGGCTGTGGGACGGCTCCGACGCCGTCGCCGGCGGCGGCACCGGCGACGACGTGCTGAGCGGGGGCGGCGGCAACGACCTGATCGAGACCGGCGGCGGCAACGACACGCTGTCGGGCGGCACGGGCATCGACACGCTGTCCTTCTTCGGCGGGAACGTCGAGATCAGCTCGGCCGGCGTCACCTACAGCCTCGCGCTGCAGGGCGCGGTCGCCCAGGACACCGAGCAGGGCATGATGGTGACGAGCGGCTTCGAGAACGTCTCGGGCTCGATCCACGACGACGTCATCACCGGCGACTCCGGCGCCAACATGCTGCTCGGCGACCTCGGCAACGACGTGCTCAACGGCGGGGACGGGGCCGACACGCTGTACGGTGACGGCCGGATCCAGGTCGATTCGCACGGAACCGGCGGGTCCGGGCCGATCACCACCTTCGGCGATGCGAGCCTGCTCGATCCGCTGGCCGTCGGCGGCAACGACACGCTGATCGGCGGCAAGGGCAACGACACGCTCTACGGCGGCCGCGGCGACGACACGCTGACCGGCAACCAGAACAACGACCGGTTCGTGATCGAGGCGGATAGCGGCGACGACCGCATCACCGACTTCGGCGGCTCGGACAAGATCGTGTTCCAGGGCGTTAGCGGGGTCGACGATTTCGGCGACCTCACCCTGACGAAGGTCGGCAACGATACGCTCATCACCTGGGGGACATCGGATTCGCTGACGGTCGAAGGGGTGAAGCCCAATTCGCTTCACGCCGGCGACTTCGAGTTCCTCGCCTCGGCGTCGTCGGCGTCGAGCCAGCTCTTCGCCAAGGAGATCGACCTCGGCTCGCTGCACGATCACTCCAGCGTGGCCGACGCGCTTGCGCTCGGCTCGAGCTTCGGCGGTCATGGCGCGTTCGGCGGCGATGCCTTCGATCACGGCATGGCGACGCTGGCGATGCAGGCGCACGTCTGACCGTTCGTCGAACGCCTGCTTTCGAAGAACGAATTGTCGCGGCCATGCCGGGGGCATGGTCGTGACAATCGCCGAGCGCCGCTGCTAGCATTACGGCGTCCCCATCCTATTTCGGAGCTTTGAAGCGATGCGTCGGAGTTTGCTTGGTGCTGCCCTTGTCTCGACTGCCGGCCTGTTGATCCCCGTGAATGTCGCAAGTGCGCAAACCGTCGCGGCCGCGGCGGATACGGCCTATCCGCAAACCCGCAGCGTCGATGTCGTCGACCGGCAGTTCGGCGTGGCCGTCCCCGATCCTTATCGCTGGCTCGAAAACGACGTCCGCAACGATCCCGAAGTCGCGGCCTGGGTCGCTGCGCAGAACAAGGTCACCGACGCGTTTCTCGCCACGCTCCCGCTTCGCGGCTGGTTCAAGCAGCGCATGACCGAGCTCTACGATTACGAGCGGTTCGGCCTGCCGGTGAAGCGTGAAGGACGCTATTTCTATACCCGCAACAGCGGCCTCCAGAACCAGTCGGTCCTATTCTTCCGCGATGGGCTTCAGGGCGAGCCGCGGCAGCTGATCGACCCCAACGGCTGGTCGGCCGACGGCGCGACGGCGCTCGCCGAATGGACGCCCAGCGAAGACGGCAAGCTGCTCGCTTATTCGGTGCAGGACGGCGGCACCGACTGGCGCACGGTGAAGGTCATGGACGTGGCTACCGGCAAGATCCTGCCGGACGAGCTCAAATGGCTGAAATATACCGGCTACGTCGCCTGGGCGAAGGACGGCAGCGGGTTCTATTATTCGCGCTACCCGGCGCCGGCCGAGGGAGCGACCTTCCAGAATGCGACGCTCGACCATCGCGTCTATTTCCACAAGCTCGGCACGCCGCAGTCGGCCGACCGCCGCGTCTACGCGACCCCGGCCGACCCCAAGCTCAGCCATTATGCGCAAGTCACCGACGACGGCCGCTGGCTGGTCATCTCGACCTCGCTCGCGGGCGACGAGAACGACGTTCACGTGATCGACCTGCGCCGGCCGGATGCGCCCTCGATTGCCTTGTTTACCGGGCTCAAGAACCAGTGGAATTTTGTCGGCAACGAGGGCAGCCGCTTCTATTTCTCGACCGACAAGGACGCTCCGCTGAAGCGCGTGGTCGCGGCCGATATCAGTCGGCCCAGGGCCGCCCCGGCCACCGTCATCCCGGAGGCGAAGCAGGCGCTCGACGATGTCGACTTCGTCGGCGGCAAGCTGATCGCGGCCTATCTCGTCGATGCCAAGTCGGAAGTGCGGGTCTACAGCCCGGCGGGCAAGGAGCTGTCGACGATCGCGCTTCCCGGGTTGGGCACCGTCTCGGGCTTCGGCGGAAAAGCCGACGACCCGGAAACCTTCTTCGCATTCACCAGCTTCAACCGGCCGACCACCGTTTACCGCTACGATGCGGCAAGCGGCCAGGCGAACGAGTGGGCGGTGCCGAAACTGACCTTCGACCCGGACTCGATCTCGGTCGAGCAGCGCTTCTATGCATCGAAGGACGGCACGCGCGTCCCGATGTTCATCGTGCGCAAGAAAGGCAGCACCGGCCCGGCGCCGACGATGCTCTACGGCTATGGCGGGTTCAACATCTCGGTCACGCCGAGCTTCAACCCGGCGAACATCGCCTGGGTCGAGCGCGGCGGCACGTTCGTCGTCGCCAACATCCGCGGAGGGTCCGAATATGGCAATGCGTGGCACGACGCGGGCCGGCTGCAGAACAAGCAGAACGTGTTCGACGACTTCATCGCCGCCGGCGAATATCTGAAGGCCAGCGGCATCGCCGCGCCCAAGGGCCTCGCCGCGATCGGCCGGTCGAACGGCGGCCTGCTCGTCGGCGCGGTCACCAACCAGCGCCCCGATTTGTTCGACGCGGTCGCGCCGGGGGTGGGCGTGATGGACATGCTGCGCTTCGACAAGTTCACCGCCGGCCGCTACTGGGTCGACGATTACGGCCATCCCGACAAGGAAGCCGATTTCAAGACGCTGCTGGCCTACTCGCCCTATCACAATATCAAGGCGGGCAAGGCCTATCCGCCGTTGATCGCGGTGACCGCCGATACCGACGACCGCGTCGTGCCCGGCCACAGCTTCAAATATATCTCGGCGATCCAGGCGGCTGATCCCAGCGGCGCGCCGCACCTGATCCGCATCGACGTCCGCTCGGGTCATGGCAGCGGCAAGCCGGTGACCAAGATCATCGAGGAATATTCGGACGTCTACGCCTTCCTCGGCCATTTCACCGGGCTTGAGCAGGCCCGGTAAGATATTGGACAGCAAGGGATATTCTCGATTTTCCTGAACGCTTGCCAGTGCTTGCGTTCAGCCTTCGTGCAGCCCCGTAACGATATTGGGCCGAACGTGGTCGCCGTGCGTTTTGTCGGCGAGTCCCTTATTGAGGAGTGGGGCCATGAAGGCTTTGAAGATCATGATTGCGGGCGGCGTTGCCGCGACTGCATTGTTCGCCGCGGCTCCCGCCGCCGCGCAATATTACCCGGGCCCCGGCTACGGTTATCCGGGCTACGGCAGTCCGTACGGCGGAAACGTCGTCGGCCAGGTGCTCAACCAGGTGCTCGGCGGCGGCCAGTATGGCCAATATGGCTATGGCGCCAACAGCCAGATGGCGGTGAACCAGTGCGCGGCTGCGGTGCAGCAGCGGCTCAGCGGCGGCTATGGCTACAATCCGTACGGCGGCTATAACAACGCCTACGGCGGCGGCGCTCGGGTGCTCGGCATCAGCCGGGTCGAGCCGCGCTCGAACGGCGGCCTGACCGTCCGCGGCGTGGCCTCGAGCGGCATGTATGCCGGTTACGGCGCCTACGGCTACAACAACCAGGGCCAGGTCGACCTCACCTGGAAGTGCAAGGTCGATTATCGGGGCTTCGTCAGCGACATCGACATCGACCGGGCGAGCCGTGTGTCGGGCTACAACTACCAGACGCAGCCGTACCAGCCCTACAATCCCTATGCCCAGTACGGCTACCGCCGCTACTAATAGTCGGGGTTGGCAACAATGAGCGCGGGCGCCTCGGCGCCCGCGCTTTCTTTTCGCCTTGACTCGATCTGCTGTTAGTGACAGATATTTCTGTCATGACAGAAATTAATGACAATCCTGAACCGCTGCCCGCCGCGGTCACGCGCTTCGTCCTCCATTGGGGCGATCTCGGCAGCCAGTGGGGGGTCAATCGCTCGGTCGCGCAGATCCACGCGCTGCTGTATTTGTCGGAAACGCCGCTCACCGCGGAGGCGATTGCCGAGCAGCTCGGACTCGCCCGATCCAACGTCTCAAACTCGATCAAGGAATTGCTGAGCTGGGGCCTGATCCACCGCGTGCCGGTGCTCGGTGACCGGCGCGACCATTTCGCGGCCGAGACCGACATCTGGGAGATGGTCACCCGCATCGCCCGCGGCCGCAAGGCGCGCGAGGTCGACCCGGCCGAGGCCGCGCTCCGTGCCTGCACCAGCGAGGCCGAGCGCGACCCCGACATCTCGCCCGTCGCCAAGGAGCGGCTGAAGGCGATGCTCGATTTCGTCTCCACCATGTCGCGCTGGCACGACGAGATGCTTCAGGTGCCCAAGTCGACGCTGATGACCTTCATCAAGATGGGCGCAAAGGTCACCCGCTTCCTCGGGCGCGGGAAAACAAAGGCCGCGTAGCGTTGCGGCAGGCAAGGGGGCTCGCAATGAGCGCAGTGCTGCTCCAGTTATCGAAGTGCGCCGACACGAGCGACGCAAAGCTCCTCGACCTGCGATTCCGCGCCCTTCTTGGAAGCGAAGCCTGGGAGGGCCTGCCCGCCGAGGTCCGGCGGCGCTTCTCAAAACGGCTGAGCGGCGCGCGGGCGGCAATCTATCGCGGGCTGGTCGTCGACATGCGAATGTCGCAGTGCGGCTGGCTCCTGGCGCAGCTTTGCCGCCTGTTCGGCGCGCCGCTTCCGCTGAACCCCAAGGCAGGCGGCGGCGCGCTGGTTAGCGTCAGTGAGGACCGCGGCGGCGGCGGGCAATGCTGGACGCGAATCTATGCGCGGCCCGATCGCTTCCCGCAGGTGATCCACAGCGCAAAGCGCTTCGCCGGCCCGACGGGCCTCGAGGAATATCTCGGCTGCGGCCTCGGCATGGCGCTGCTCGTGCAGCCCTTGAGCGACGGCATTGCATTCGTCAGCGACCATTATTTCTTCCAGCTCGGCCGCCGTCGCGTCCGCCTGCCCGCGCTCCTCGCGCCGGGTGTAACTCGGGTCACCCACCGGCAGGTCGCGGGAAGCAGCTTTCTGTTCGGGCTCGAGGTCGTCCACCCGCTCGCCGGCCTTTTGGTGCGCCAGGAGATCCTGTTCGACGATGTCGACTGACCGGCCTCTTGATGTCCTGATCGTCGGCGCCAGCGGGGTGTTCGGCTCGCGGCTGGCGGCCTTGGCGGCGCGCGAGCCTCGCGTCCGCCTGGCGCTCGGCGGCCGCCGGCGCGCGCCGCTCGAGGCGTTGGCGTCCGAGCTCGGCTGCACGATCCAGTGCGTCGACCGGGACCGGGTGAGCGCCGACGAAATTGCACGCTATCGCCTGGTCGTCGACTGCGCCGGACCCTTCCAGGGGTCCACGACGCGCCTGGTCGAAGCCTGCATCGAGGCCGGCGTCGATTACGTCGACCTCGCCGACAGCCGCGAATTCGTCTGCTCGATTGGCCGGTTCGACCTCGCCGCAAAGGGCGCGGGGATTGCGGTCATTTCCGGAGCAAGCTCAATACCCGCGCTGTCGCACGCGGTACTCGACGCGCTGACCGCCGGGTGGCGGCGCATCGATGCGATCCGCATCGGCATTTTCCCCGGCAACCGCGCGCCGCGCGGACGATCGGTGGTCGACGCGATCCTTTCCTATGTCGGCAAATCGGTGCGCGTCTTCAAAGACGGGTCGTGGCAGGCCGTGCCAGGCTGGGCACTATCGGGAAGGTGCGACTGCGGTTCGGCCGGCCTGCGCTGGGCCAGCATCTGCGACACGCCGGAGCAGGAACTCCTGGTCCGCCGCTATCGCCCGACGCGTTCGGCCGAGTTCGTCGCTGGGCTCGAGCTGCCGCTGCTGCACATCGGGCTGTGGCTGCTGTCCGTCCCGGTCCGCTGGGGATGGGTGTCGTCGCTGCGGCCATGGGGCGGCGCGCTGCTGTGGATCGCGCAACAGCTTCGTCCGCTTGGTTCGGACCGTGGTGCGATGGTTGTCGAGGCCGAGGGCGCAGACGGTCACGGCACTGCGATCTCGACGACGTGGTTGCTCGAGGCGACAGCCAATCGCGGTCCGCTCGTACCGGTCGTCCCGGCGCTCGCCTTGATCCGCCGGTTGCGCGATGGGGCGAGGCCGCCTGCCGGCTCCTATGCCTGCTCGGGCGTTCTAAAGCTTCAGGAACTGGAGGCGATGCTCGACGAACTCGGAATCGGCCATTCGTCCGTGCCGCTTCCGCTCGCCGCGGCGGCCTGACCGCCCGCTACAGGTTGGTCTGGTCGGGCGGCACGCCGCGTGGAAGGCCCGCGGCGGCCTCGCCCTCGACCTCGACTTCGCAGCCGGCGCCGACACCGTAACAACTCATCGAGATCGACCCCAGCGCATGGCCTCTTAGCAGCGGCTCGGCGCCTTCGCCCGCGGCGGCCATGCCGGCGAGGTAAAGCAGCGGGATGAAATGATCGGGCGTCGGCACCGCAAGTGCATAGTCGGGATGCTGGGCGACATCGAGGATCGCGCCCGGGTCGCGCGCCATCTGCTCTGCGACGGCGTCGTCGAAGCGGTGCGACCAGTCAAACCCGCTGTCAGGCTGGTCCCATTGGATGCGCCGAAGATTGTGAACCACGTTTCCGCTGGCGACCACCATGATATTCCGGTCGCGCAGGCCACTGAGCCGCGTGCCCAGGTCGACGTGATAGTCGAGCGGCTTCAGGGCATTGATCGATAATTGCACGACGGGCACGTCCGCCTCGGGATAGAGGTGCGCGAGAACGCTCCAGGTCCCGTGGTCGAGGCCCCATTGGTCGATGTCGAGCCCGACCCATTGCGGCTTCACTTCCTCGACCACCTCCTCGGCGACGTCGGGCGCGCCCGGAGCGGGATATTCGAAATCGAACAGTTGTTGAGGGAAGCCGTAGAAATCGTGGATGGTGCGCGGGTTGGGCATTGCCGTCACCGCCGTTGCGCCGATGTACCAGTGCGCAGAGACGGCGAGGATCGCCCGCGGCCTCGGCAGCTTGCGGCCGAGCTCGCGCCACTGCTCGGTGTAGCCGTTGCGCTCGAGCGTGTTCATGGGGCTGCCGTGACCGATGAATAAAGCCGGTGCCCGACTCATGCTGTCCTCCGTCTGTTTCGATCGGCCTTGCATCATTCAACGCGCCAGGGCGAGCCGGCGGCCCACGGCGCGAAACTTTACTCGCAGGCGTGGGCTGCCTATCGGCCCGCCATGACGGTCCAGCCCACCGAATCCATCCTCATCGTCGACTTCGGCAGCCAGGTGACCCAGCTGATCGCGCGGCGCGTGCGCGAGGCCGGCGTTTATTCCGAAATTGCTCCGTTCAGCGCGGCCGCGGAGGCGTTCGAGCGGCTCCAGCCGAAGGGCGTCATTCTTTCGGGTGGTCCGGCGTCCGTCACCGAAGCGGAAAGCCCGCGCGCGCCGCAAATGTTGTTCGACAGCGGCGTCCCCCTGCTCGCGATCTGCTACGGCCAGCAGACGCTCCACCAGCAGCTCGGCGGGAACGTCGTCGGATCGAACCAGCGGGAGTTCGGCCGTGCCTTCATCGAGATTGTCGCGCCGTCGGCCCTGTTCGACGGACTGTGGAACGTCGGCGAGAAGCATCAGGTGTGGATGAGCCACGGCGATCGGGTCGAGACGCTCGCGCCGGGCTTCGAGGTGGTCGCACGCTCGGAGGGCGCGCCTTTCGCCATCGCCACCAATGAGGCGGCGAAGCGCTACAGCCTGATGTTCCACCCGGAGGTCGTGCACACGCCCGACGGCGGCAAGCTGCTTGCGAACTTCGTGCGGCACGTGTGCGGCTGCGCCGGTGACTGGACGATGGCCGGCTTCCGCGATGCGAAGATCGCCGAGATCCGCGAGCAGGTGGGCGACGGCCGCGTCATCTGCGGCCTCTCGGGCGGGGTCGACAGCGCGGTTGCGGCGGTGCTGATCCACGAGGCGATCGGCGACCAGCTGACCTGCGTGTTCGTCGATCACGGGCTGATGCGCCTCGGCGAAGGCGAGCAGGTCGTTTCGCTGTTCCGCAACAGCTACAACATCCCGCTCGTCCACGTCGACGCGAGCGCCGACTTCCTCGCCGGCCTGGAGGGCGTCACCGACCCCGAGGCCAAGCGCAAGTTCATCGGCTCCGAGTTCATCAACGTGTTCGAGGCCGAGGCGAAGAAGATCGGCGGCGCCGATTTCCTCGCCCAGGGCACGCTCTACCCCGACGTGATCGAAAGCGTCAGCTTTACCGGCGGGCCTTCCGTGACGATCAAGAGCCACCACAATGTCGGCGGCCTGCCCGAGCGGATGAACATGCAGCTGGTCGAGCCGCTGCGCGAATTGTTCAAGGACGAGGTGCGCGAGCTTGGCCGCGAGCTCGGCCTGCCCGACGCCTTCGTGTCGCGCCATCCGTTCCCCGGCCCGGGCCTCGCGATCCGCATCCCGGGCGAGGTCACGAGCGAGAAGTGCGACATCCTGCGCAAGGCCGACGCCGTTTACCTCGAGGAGATCCGCAACGCCGGCCTCTACGACGCGATCTGGCAGGCGTTCGCGGTGCTGCTGCCGGTCCGCACCGTTGGCGTGATGGGCGACTATCGCACGTACGATTATGTCTGCGGCCTGCGCGCCGTGAACAGCGTCGATGGCATGACCGCCGATGTCTTCCCGTTCGACGCCGAGTTTCTGAGCCGCGTCGCGACCCGCATCGTCAACGAAGTGCAGGGCATCAACCGCGTGGTCTACGACTATACTTCGAAACCGCCCGGGACGATCGAGTGGGAGTAGGAGCGGCGGTCCTGTCCGGAGGTGCTGCGACAAGTTATAGGACAACTCGCCGAATCGCGTGCGTCGTCTTGCTGGGAGACGTTCGATGGCAGCGAGCAAATTCGCGGGCTTTCCCACCGCGCTGATCCGCGAGACGCCGGGCGGCAAGGCGCTGAAGCAATTGTTGTGGGGCGATTTCGTTACCCTGACCGGCCCAGCGCAGAACGGTTGGCAGCCGGCGCGGTCGCGCGACGTGTCGGGCTTCATCGCCGAAGCCGAGCTCATTCCTAATCGACTCTTGGAAATCGTCTTCGTCGACATTGGCCAAGGCGACGGCGCACTCATCGTCACGCCCGATGACAAGCACCTGCTGGTCGACGCCGGCGAGGGTGACAACATGTACCGCTTCCTGCGCTGGCGTTACGGCCGCTTCGCCAAGCCGTTCCGCTTCGAGGCGGCGGTGATCACCCATTCGGATCAGGACCATTACAAGGGTTTCGACGCCGTCTTCGCCGATCCGAAGGTCAGCTTCGGCGCGATCTACCACAATGGTGTCGTGGAGCGCGCGGGCAGCGATTCGCTCGGGCCGCGCAGCCAGGGCTATCTGACCGACGTTGTCGAGACCCATCAGCAGCTGAAAAATCTCGTCGGTCAGGCAGCAGTCCGCGGGACCAAGCAATATCCCAACATGCTGCACAAGGCGCTGACGTCGGGTCGTGTCGCCGACTCCCGCGGTGTCTCGGCTGCCGACGGCCATCTGCCGAATTTCGCCCCCGGCCAGCGTCCGCTCGCGATTCAGCTGCTCGGGCCGGTGCGCGACCAGCTTAACGGCGCGAACCGCCTGAAATGGTTTGGCGACGTCGGCAAGACCAAGAACGGCCATTCGGTCGTGCTCCGGATCGTTTATGGCGACGTCAGCATCCTTCTTGGCGGGGACCTCAACATCCCGGCTGAAAATCACCTGCTGTCGAAACACACCGGCTATCCGTCGCCGCCGTCGGACCAGGACCGGTCGGCGATGCTCGAAGGCGCTCGCAAGGTCTTCCGCTCCGACGTCGCCAAGGCCTGCCACCACGGCAGCGCCGACTTCACAGACCTCTTCCTTCAATCGGTCGATCCGTTGGTGACGATCATCTCGAGCGGCGACGACGAGCCCTACGCGCATCCGCGCGCGGACTCGCTCGGCGCCGTCGGGCGCTGGGGCCGGGGCGGGCGGCCGCTTGTGTTCAGCACCGAACTTGCCCGCTCGGCGCGCGACACAATGACTCGACCCTATGTGTGGCGTCAGAAGGTCGCTGAAGCGCAGGCTGCGCTCAACGCGCTGCCGCCCGGCGCGCAGCGCGACAAGGCGCAAAAAAAGGTCGACGATCTGCTCGCGCAGGTCGAACGGAGCATCGCCGTTTACGGCGCAATCAACTTGCGCACCGACGGCCAGCGCATCGTCATGGCCCAGAAGATCGAAGCCCCGCGCAGCAAGGACAAGGGCTGGGACATCTACGTCCTCGAGCCCGATTCGAACGGCGTGTTGCGCTACACCAGCAAGTACGAGAATTGAATCGCGCGGTTAACCGGTAACCGGGCGTTTACCGCCGGATTGACGATTCGCTCATCCTTCGCTGTGCAGTCTCCGGCGGGGACGGATTCGGGGAGTCGGGCTGTGGGAGTAAGGCGCAAAATCATCATAGCCGCGGGCTTCGCGGCGCTGCTCGCCGGCTGCCAGTCGGCGCCCAAGACGGTTCATGCTCCGCCGGCGCCGCCGGCGCCGGTCGCGCAGGAGCTGCCGTATCGCTGGACCCAGGGCAACGCGCCACGCGCGCACAAAGACGCCGTCGCCCTGTTCGGCCCGCTCCGCATGCGGCCGGGCGAGTATAAGTGGCTGAACTCGATCCCGAAGGACGGCGAGACCAAGGTGGTCATCGATACGCTGACCCAGCTGTTCTACGTCTATCGCGGCGACCAGCTGATCGGCGTCGCGACGATTTCCAGCGGCTCGAAGGGCCGTGAGACCCCCCTCGGTTTTTGGGCCGTGAGGACCAAGAAGGTGAAGGGCTTTAGCCGCAAGTACGACAATGCACCCATGCCCTACATGCAGATGTACGATCCGATGGGCATCGCCTTCCACGCCGGGCCGAACCCCGGCTATCCGGCGAGCCACGGCTGCGTGCGGTTGCCGCTGAAGTTCGCGGAAAAGCTCTACGGCCTGACGAAGATCGGCACCAAGATCATCATCGAAGGCTGATCGGTCGCGTCAGCAGCCCGCGCCGGGGACGCAGGTCTGCATCTGGATGCGCTCGACTTCCTGGCGCTGGCGGAGCCGCTCATTCTCCCATTCGGCCGCGGTCATGCATACCTTGGTCGAGCGGAAGCGCGTCCCCGACTCCTCCTCATAGCGGCAGATCAAGCGGTTCGGGTCCTTGGCGTCGGCGATCTTCTTCGCATCCCACTCACTCTTGGTCATGCACAGCTCGTGCGGCTTGGCGCCGGGCTCGGCGCTGACCACCATCTTGCAGATCTGGCGCTGGTCGGAGGGTGCCGAAGCCGTCGTGCTCGGGTTCGCGCTCGCCGCGAGTGCCACGCCACTCGCCATAACCGCGAGAGCGATCACCATCAGCCGTGCCATCCGTATCTCCAACGCTGCCTTTGCCGATCGCCGTTTATACTGTCGCGGATCGGCGTGGAACAGGGGTGGCGCGGCTATTCGACCGGACTCCCGCCGGCCGGGCCGAGCGGGCGGACGTGGACGGTCTTGATGTTGGTGAATTCGCGGATCCCGAACGCCGAGCATTCGCGGCCGTAACCCGAATGCTTGACTCCGCCGAACGGCATCCGCGGGTCTGACCGGACATTCTCGTTGACGAAGCTGAGGCCCGCATCGAGTTCGCGCGCGGCGATCCGCCGGCCCCGGTCGAGGTCGGCGGTGAGGACGCCGGAGCCGAGCCCGAACTCGCTGGAATTGGCGATGCGGATGGCGTCGTGCTCGTCCTTCGCGGCGATGACCGCGGCGACTGGACCGAACACCTCCTCGTCATGGGCCGGCTGGCCCGGACGGACGTTGCTGAGGACAGTGGCCGGGTACCAGGCCCCGGTGCGGTCCGGAACGGTCCCGCCAAGTAGCAGCCGCGCGCCCTTGCGCACGCTCTCGGTGACCTGGCGATGGATTTCGTCGCGCGCCTCGATGCTTTGCATGGGGCCGAGCTTGGTGCCCTCGCGGCGCGGATCGCCCATTTCATAGCCGCGCATGGTCGCGACCAGCGCGGATTCGAACCTGTCGAGCACGTCGCGGACCACGATGAAGCGCTTGCCGGCGATGCAGCTCTGACCGCCGTTCACCATCCGCGCCGTCGCTGCAACTGCGGCGGCAGCGTCGATGTCCGCGTCCTCGAGCACGACGTAGGCGTCGGAGCCGCCGAGTTCGAGCACGCATTTCTTGAGCACCGACCCGGCGGCCGTCGCGACCGCCTTGCCCGCCGCGACGCTGCCGGTGAGCGTGACCGCGGCAACATGCTCGTCCCTGATCAGCGCCTCGACCTCGCTGCTTTGCAGCAGCAGCGTTCGAAACAGGTCGCGCGGAACGCCGGCATCGTGCAGCACCTGCTCGATCGCCAGCGCGCACCCGGGAACGTTGCTGGCATGCTTCAGCAACGCGCCGTTGCCGGCCATCAGCGCCGGCGCGGCGAAGCGGAAGACCTGCCAGAAGGGGAAGTTCCACGGCATGACGGCGAGGACGACGCCGAGCGGGTTGTAGGCGACGAACGCCTCGCCGCCGCCGATATCGACCGGCTCGTCGGCGAGATAGGCCGCGGCATGGTCGGCGAACCAGTCGCAGTTGAACGCGCATTTCTCGATCTCGGCGCGCCCGTCGTCGAGCGTCTTGCCCATTTCCTCGGTCATCATCGCGGCGAGTTCAGAGGAGCGGCTGCGCAGGATGGATGCTACCTTGCGGACGATCGACGCCCGCTCGGCAAAAGAGGTCTGACGCCATCTCAGGAACGCTTCATGGGCGGCGGCGGCGGCCGCATGCGCATCATCGAGGCTGTGCCGATCGTAGGCGCGGCCTGGCTCGCCGGTCGCCGGATTGACTGTCTGCAGCAGGCCGCCAGACCTGGGTTCAGCGCTCCGCACGTCGCTCGCTTCGAGCTGGTCCGTCATGATCGGTCTCCTGGCAGCGCGGATGGGGGCAAGTGCGATATAGGAACGCCGGCCCCGGCTTCGAAGACCTTGCGGATTGCCGGGCCGCGACTACTGCTGTCCGCGCATGATTGCCCAGAAGACCCGTTACGCCCTGAGGTCGCTGCTGTTCCTTGCCGAAGAGCAGGGCGGATCGCCGGTCCAGCTCGCGCGGATCGCCGCGACCCAGCGCGTCCCGCCCAAATATCTCGAGCTCATCATGCTCGACCTCAAGAAGGCCGGGCTGGTCAAAAGCGCGCGCGGACCCAAGGGCGGCTATCGTCTTGCCCGCGAGCCCGAAGCGATTTCGTTCGGCGAGGTGGTCCGGACGATGGAAGGCCCGATCGCATTGGTGTCTTGCGCGAGCGTGAATTTCTACGCGCCGTGCGGCGACTGCCACGACGAAGCGACGTGCGCGATCCGGCGCGCGTTCGCCATCCTGCGCGATCAAAGCACGGCCGTGCTCGATTCTATTTCGCTTGCCGAAGGCGCTTCCTGGGAAGAGCGCCTCGGCGGCGGCGACAAATAAGAGGGCTCTTCCGATGGACGACCGCTTCGCTCCGCAGCCGATCGCGCCCTGGTACACGGCCGCGGCCGCCTGTGCCTTGCTCTTCATGGTCGTCGGCTGCGCGCTTCTCCTGCTCGACTTGAGCGCCAGCCGGGCGAGCATGGCGCTCGACCAGAGGGCGGTGCACGACGCGCGGCCCCTGTGGATCGTCGTCGCCAACGCGGTTGCCATGCTGGCCGGCGCGCTCGGCGCCCTGCTGCTGGTGATGCGGCGCAAATTGGCGGAGCCCGTGCTTTTCGGGTCGCTTGTCGCCGTCATCCTGTGGCTGGCCGGGCTGTTGCTCACGCCGGACCTGCGGGACCTGCTCAGCACAAACGACATCGCTGTTGCCCTTTCGGTGACTCTGGTGACCTGGACCATTTTCTGGTTCGCCCGCCATTCCCGCCAGCGCGGCTGGTTGCGCTAGCGCGGCGTCTTTTGCCGCGGCGCAGCAATCCCGCTAGAAGCCGCGCCCATGTCGACCTTCACCATCGATACCTCGACCAGCCGGGCGACGCCTTCGCCCGTGCCCGGCAAGCGAATGACGGCACCGTCCATCCGCTCGCGCAAGGCCGACGGCAGGACCGAGCAGCCGATCGTGATGCTGACCGCCTACACGATGCGCATGGCCCAGCTGCTCGACCCGCATTGCGACATGCTGCTGGTCGGCGACAGCCTCGGCCAGGTGATCTACGGCCTGCCCTCGACCATTCCGGTGACGATGGAGATGATGTGCGCCCACGGCGCTGCCGTTGTCCGCGGGAGCTGGCATGCGCTGGTTGCCGTCGACATGCCCTTTGGCAGCTATGAGGGGTCGGACGAGCAGGCGTTCGCCTCGGCCGCGCGGATCCTGAAGGAAACCGGCTGCGCGGCCGTGAAGCTCGAGGGCGGTGAGGCGATGGCCCCGACCATCGAATTCCTCACGCGCCGCGGGGTCCCCGTCATCGGCCACGTCGGCCTCACGCCGCAGGCCGTCAACATGCTCGGCGGCTATGGCGCGCGCGGACGCGAGGAACGCGAAGCGCAGAAGATCGTCGCCGATGCCCGCGCGGTGGCGGAAGCGGGGGCGTTCTGCATCGTGGTGGAAGGCGTGATGGAGCATATTGCGACCGAAGTGGCGCAGACGGTCGCCCCGCCGATTATCGGGATCGGCGCGTCGGCGCAGTGCGACGGGCAAGTGCTGGTGACCGAGGACATGCTTGGCCTGTTCGAACGCACGCCCCGCTTCGTGAAGCGCTATGACGACCTCGCGACACGCATCGGCGAAGCCGCGGCGGCCTATGCCGCGGAGGTGCGCGCGCGCAGCTTCCCGACCGCCGACCAGACCTATCGCCCGAAAAGCTAAACGCCCTTTGCGTTTGCCGGCGCAGGCGCTAGACGAACCGGCGCCAGCTTCCGTTCATCATGGGTGGGGAAGGAAGCGACCGGCAAGAGGATTCCCGAGCGAACGGATTGAGGCACGTCTTTGGCGCAACCCCCCGACATTACGGATACATTCGTCCGCGAGGTCGACGAAAATCTGCGCCGCGACAATTTGCGCGACTTCTTCCGCAAATATGCCGGCTGGCTGATTGCCACGGTCGTGCTGTTCCTCGCTGCGAGCGGCGGCTGGATCTACTGGCAGGAGTACCAGAGGAAGCAGGCCGAAAAGGACGTGGAGCAGCTCGCCCAGGTCTACACCGATTTGTCGAACGGCCGGGGGGAGACCGCCGCGGCCCGGTTCGACATGCTGTCGAAGAGCAGGGCAAAGGCGGTACGCGCGTCGGCGACGTTCGGCCGCGCGGCGATCGCCATTCAGCGGAACGACCTCAAGCTCGCCGCTGCGAAGTTCGGCGAGCTCGCGAACGACAAGGGGATGCCGGCGCCGGTCCGCGACCTCGCGCTCATTCGCCAAACGGCCGTGCAATTCGATAGCCTGAAGCCCGAGGATGTCATTGCCCGCATGGCTCCGCTCGCGAAGGCGGGCGAGCCGTGGTTCGGGAGCGCGGGCGAGCTGACCGGCTTGGCGCTCATCAAGCAGGGCAAGACCGCCGAGGCGGGCAAGCTGTTTGCCGCGATCGCCAGGGACGAAACTGTTCCGGGCGGACTTCGCAATCGCGCCGTCCAGATGGCGAGCTCGCTCGGAGTCGACGTCAGCAGCATCACGCTGCGACCTGCACAATAGGATCGATATGACGAATGTGACCAGTTTTCGCGTTGCGCTGATGCTTGCTGCGGCAGTGGCCGTGAGCGGCTGCGGCATCTTGGGAAAATCGCGGCCGAAGACCCCGGTCCTCGGCGAACGGATTCCCGTGCTGACATCCGAAGGCGACGTGCAGGTGGATCCGGCGACGGCGGCGATGCCCATGGCTCTGCCCGCCGCGGTTGCGAACACCGAATGGGCCCAGTCCGGCGGCAACGCCGCAAAGTCGATCGGTCACGTGGCCCTCGGAACCGCGCTCTCGCGTCTGTTCACGGTTCAGGCGGGTCGGGGGAGCTCGCTCACGGCCCGGCTCGCTTCGGAGCCGGTCGCGGCCGAGGGGCGCGTCTTCACCATCGATACCCTGGGTGCGGTGCGCGCGTTCGACGGCCAGACCGGCGCGCTGATCTGGGCCAGCCAGACGCCCTTCGAGGATCGTGGCAATACCCCGTCGCTCTACGGTGGCGGAATCGCCTACGATAGCGGCCGGATCTATGCGACGAACGGGCTCGGCTTCGTCTCGGCGCTGGACGTTCGGACCGGCGTGATCCTGTGGAAGGTCCGTCCGGGCGGTCCGCTGCGGGGCGCGCCGACCGTGGCGAATGATGCGGTTTACGTCATGAGCCAGGACAATCAGATCTATTCGCTGAAGACGACCGACGGCTCGACCAACTGGTCGCAAGCTGCCGCGCTCGAGATTGCCGGAGTCTTTGGATCGGCCTCGCCGGCGGCCGGGCAGGGGACGGTCGTCGGCGGCTTCTCCTCGGGCGAGCTCAACGCCTATCGCTACGAGAACGGCCGGATGGTGTGGCAAGACGCATTGCAGCGGACCAGCATCCGCACCAGCGTGTCGTCGCTGTCGGACATCGACGCCGACCCGGTGATCGACCGCGGCCAGGTGATCGCCGTCGGCCAGGGCGGCCGCATGGTCGCGCTCGAGCTGACCACGGGTCAGCGCCAATGGGAGTTGAACGTCGCGGGCATCGCTACCCCGTGGGTCGCGGGCGACTGGGTGTTCGTCGTCACCGACGACGCCAAGCTTCTGTGCGTCGCGCGATCGAATGGGCGCATTCGCTGGATCAACCAGCTGCCGCAATTCGAACATCCCAAATCGAAGAAGGGCCAGATCGATTACAAGGGCCCGATCCTCGCGGGTGGCCGTCTGATCGTGGTCGGATCCAACGGGGTTATCGTCAACCTCGATCCGGTGACGGGCTCGTTCCAAAGCCAGACTAGCGCCGGGGCCGGGATCAGCCTCGCGCCGATCGTCGCCAATTCGACGCTCTATATCTACGACGACGCCGGGCGGCTCAGCGCCTACCGGTAAGCAATCGGCGCTGCTATCGGCGCGCCATGTCCATCCCCGCCGTCGCCATCGTCGGCCGCCCCAACGTCGGCAAATCCACGCTGTTCAACCGGCTCGTCGGCAAGCGCCTGGCGCTGGTCGATGACCGGCCGGGCGTGACCCGCGACCGCCGCGAGGGCGAGGCGCGGCTGCTCGGGCTGAACTTCCGGCTGATCGACACCGCGGGCTTCGAAGACGAGGACCAACACTCCCTTCCGGGCCGGATGCGGGCGCAGACCGAAGCCGCGGTGCGGGACGCGGATGCCGCGCTGTTCCTGATCGACGCGCGCGAAGGGGTGACTCCGCTCGACGAGGAGATCGGCCGCTGGCTGCGGACCGAATCAACCCCGGTGATCGTCGTCGCCAACAAGGCGGAGGGCCGCATCGCCGAAGCCGGCATCCTCGACTCTTACCGCCTCGGTCTCGGCGAGCCGGTGGCGATCAGCGCCGAGCATGGCGAGGGCGTCGCAGACTTGTTCGAGGCGCTTCGGCCCCACGTCGAGCACGAGCATTTCGAGGGTGATCCGGCTGACCGTCCCGACGAGCCGCTGAAGCTCGCGATCGTCGGGCGTCCGAACGCAGGCAAGTCGACCCTGGTCAACCGCATGGTCGGCGAGGAACGGATGATCACCGGGCCCGAAGCCGGGATCACCCGCGATTCGATCAGCCTCGACTGGCAATGGGACGGCCGCCCGGTCCGCCTCGTCGATACGGCCGGTTTGCGGAAACGGGCCAAGGTCGAAGACAAGCTCGAGCGGCTGTCGGCCGCCGACACCAAGCGGGCGATCGATTTTTCGGAAGTCGTCGTGCTTCTGCTCGATGCCACGCGCGGATTGGAAGCGCAGGATTTGAGGATCGCGAGCCAGGTCATCGAGGAGGGCCGGGCGCTGATCATCGCGCTGAACAAATGGGACGTGGCCGACAATGCTTCCTCGTTGTTCAACGGCGTCAAGGCAGCGCTCGGCGAGGGCCTTGCACAGCTTCGCGATGTCCCGCTCCTCACCGTTTCCGCGAAGACGGGAAAAGGGATCGACGCCATCCTCAAGGTCGCGTTCGAGCTGCGCGAGGCGTGGAGCAAGCGCGTGCCCACCGGCGAGCTCAACCGCTGGTTCGAGCATGCCGTGGAGGCCAACCCGCCGCCCGCTCCTAGGGGCAAGCGCATCAAGCTGCGCTACGTCACCCAGGTGAAGTCGCGCCCGCCGAGCTTCGTGGTGTTCGGCAACCGCACCGACCAGCTGCCTGAGAGCTACAGGCGGTACCTGCTTAACGCACTTCGGCGCGACCTCCGGCTCGGCGCGGTGCCCCTGCGCCTGGAATTCCGCGGCCGCGGCAATCCGTTCGACCGGAGCAGGTGAGCGAGCAGCGCTAAGCCAAATTTTACTCTTTTCAGCGTAGCACGGAGTGAAATGGGGACCATGCCCGAGGTTATCGGGACGGGGAAAAGGCATTGAGCGACGAGAAGCCGGATATCGTCGATTGGGCGCTGTTCGAAAAGAACCGCACCGAGCTCGGGCCCGGATTCATCCGGATCATCAGCTATTTCCGGGAGGACGGCGCCAAATCCGTCGCCCAGATCGAGCAGGCGATGCGCGACGAGAACACGACCGCGCTCGTGATCCCCGCGCACACCATCAAGGGCGAAGCCCGCCAGCTCGGCGCCGAGCCGCTGGCGGCGGTCGCCGAGCTTATCGAAACGACCGCCCGGCTGTGCATCGAAACGCACCGCTTTCCCGACGAGCTCGTCCCGCAGGTCGTCGAGCTGCGCAAGCTGTTCGGCGATACGGTCGACATGTTCGACAAGGCCACCAACCCGCTCGTCTCGCGCGGCGGGCCGGCAGCCCCCGGCGGCTTCGGCCGCAAGGTGTCCAACCAGGGGTTCGGCCGCATCTAGGCCTTTGAGACGGCCAGGGCCGGCTTTCGCTTCCGAAACGGCTGCATCCGGCCGCGGGACAGGCTCCGCCAAGCCCATTCGAGCGGCCCGTAGTGGAAGCGCGCGAGCCAGGGCTTCGACCACAGCAGCATCACCGACCAGACCGCCGGCGCGACTAGCCACGCCTGCCAGCGCGACAGCGATCCGTACAGGCCGAATCCCCAGCCGTAGAAGATGAGCGTAGCGAGGATGCTGGTGCCGAGATAATTGCTGAAGGCGCAGCGGCCGGCGGCCGCGATGCGCTGGGCCAATACCCCGTGCCTACGCGACAGCAGGATGACGAGCGCGGCATAGCCGAAGGCCATGACCGTGATGAACGGCGTGTCGGCGATGACGAACGCGCCCATGATCGCGAAGACGTCGAACCGGGTGGCGAGATCGATGGCAACGACCCCGACCCCGCCGACAAGTCCGACCGCGAGCGCCCAGCCCGCGATGCGCCGGTAAACCGAATCCTGCCACTGCCCGGTCAGGAAGCCCGACTTGTATCCAGCCATGCCGAGCAGCATCAGGCCGACCGTGTTGGGCAGGAAGATCAGGGTCGAAGCGATGATGCCCCACCATTCGCTGAGCTTGTCCGCCGCGATCCCCCAGAAGCTTCCGAGGTGAAGGGCATTTTCCTTGGCGATTTCGGCCGCGCTCGGCGCGAGGGCCCCGAGGCCGTCGTTCCAATCGCGGACCGCCTCGCCGCTCGCGCCCGGCGCATGGGCGGCGGCTTCGACCCCCTGCATGTAAATCAGGAAGCCGGTGAACAGCAGCATATGCCCGGCCAGCAGCGCCGCGCCGATGATGACGAGCTTCTTCGGGGCCATTTCGCGGAACAGGAAGGCGACCAGCCCCGCGACCGCGTAGAGCGTCAGGATATCGCCGAACCAGATGAAGTAATAATGGACCAGGCCGAAGCCGAGCAACACGATCATCCGCCGGAAGTGCACGTTCCATCCGGACTCGCCCGCCGCTTCGGCCCGTTCGATCACCAACAGCATTGATGCCCCGAACAGCATCGAGAAGAGCGTTCGCATCTTGCCGTCCACGACGAGCATGTTCGCGACCCACACGATGAGGTCGGCGCCGGTGGCGCCGCCATAGGCCGATGGATTGAAGTAGGCCGCCTCGACCATCGCGAAGGCGATGACGTTGACGGAGAAAATGCCCATCACGGCGACGCCGCGGATGATGTCGAGCGTGACGATCCGGCTCGACTGCTCGGTCGAAGGAAGTGTCGCCATGAAGGCCCCCTGCGGGGCAGGCTTACTCCTCCGCGGGCTCGGATTGAAGCTGGATGTAGTTCTGCAGACCCATGCGCGCGATCATCTCGAACTGGGTCTCGATGAAGTCGATATGCTTTTCCTCGTCGGCGAGGATTTCGCGGGCAAGGTCGCGCGTCACATAGTCCTGGACCTTTTCGGCATGCGCGATGAGCTGGCGGTAGAGCTTGGCGCCCTGGTGCTCGGCTTCCATGTCGGCCTTCAATATCTCCTCGACATTCTCGCCGACCCGGAGCCGGCCGAGCGCCTGAAAGTTGGGCAGGCCGTCGAGGAACAGGATCCGTTCGGCGAGCTTGTCGGCATGCTTCATTTCGTCGATCGATTCGCCGCGCTCATATTCGGCGAGCTTGTCGACGCCCCAATTGTCGAGCATCCGGTAATGCAGCCAATATTGATTGATCGCGGTGAGCTCTTCCTTGAGCGCCTCGTTGAGCAGCTCGAGAACCTTGGGGTCGCCCTTCATGCCATGCTCTCCTCGCGTCGCGCTCGGCTCTTAGCCGAACGACTGCGACAAGGGAAGGTTCAAAAATGGCGGAAAACTAGGAAAAATATGCGAGTGCGAGGCAGTCGCAATCAGGCGACGACGCGGAGCTGCGGCCGCTTGGGCTGCTCCTCGTCGATGATCTCCTGCGCATAATCGAGGCAACAGCAGCAATGCGGCTCGCAGTCGAGCGAGGCATAAGCCGCCTCAGGCGATCGCGCGCCGGCCCGCGCCGCTTCGCGCACTTCCTTCTCGGTGATGCCGTTGCACAAGCAGATGATCACGACGCATCTTATAATCGATAATGCGAACCATTCGCAACTATTTTGTCGAGCGGCGCTTCATCAGCTTCAGCGCCGACCATGTCACGTCGACCGCGCAGACCTTTACGTCGACCAGGCCCATCGGCAGGCATATCGTGCGGATCACGTCCTCGGTGATGTCCGTCGGGACTTTCGCGGTTTTCTTGGGCCAGCTGACCCAGATCATGCCCGCGGGGGCGAGGAGCGGCATCAGCCGGTGCAGCTTGGCCTCGAGCTCGCCCCGCGCGGTGACGAAGATGTTCGCTGCCTCAATCGGCGCCTGCGGACTGTCGAGCGGCTCAATCGCCGCGCCCTGCTCCTCGAGCCCTGCATAGATCTCGCCGCTGACCGAGTCCGGCACGCCGTCCCACCAGACGCGCATGCCGTCCTTGATGCCCAGCTTCTTCGCCAGCGGCGTCCCGGAATAGCCGGAGGTCATCAGAATTCCGGCGTCAGCTCGTTGCCCATCAACTTGGGGAAGAAGCCCTCATGCGCGGCGCGGAGGTCGGCGAGGGGGATGCCCGGCCGCACGTTCTGCAGAACCTGCAGTCCGGTCGCCTTGTCCTTCGTTTCGCCGACCGAATAAGCGCCGACCGAATGCTCACCGCAGACTTCGAAGACCAAGTCGAGGTCTTCGCGCGCAACCTCGACAACGTAATTGCCTTGGTCCTCTCCGAACGCGTGGGCTGTGTCTGAATAGCGTTCGTCCTTAAGCAGCGGACCGCCGCCGACGCAGGCGCCGAGGTCGCCGGCAAGCGCCATTTCGGCGATAGCAACGAGTACACCGCCGTCCGACACGTCATGAACGCTCGAAATGAGTCCTCGCTCGACTAGCGCCCTCACGCACTTTCCGGCGCGTGCCTCCCCCTCGAGATCCACGGGCGGCGGCGGACCGTCCTTCCAACCGTGAAGGACGCTCAACCAAAGCGACTGGGCCAGATGTGTGCCGACCGTGTCGTTTGCGGTGAGGACATAGAGGAGGTGACCCGGTTTTTTGAACCCGATCGTTGCCGACTTCTCCCAATCGTCGAGCAGCCCGACGCCGCCAATCGCGGGGGTGGGGGGGATGGCGAGGCTGGTGCCGTCCTCGTTCTTCGTCTCGTTGTAGAGCGAGACATTGCCGCTCACGACTGGGAAGTCGAGCGCTCGGCACGCCTCGGTCATGCCTTCGACGCAGCCGACGAACTGGCCCATGATCTCGGGCCGCTGCGGATTGCCGAAGTTAAGGCAGTTGGTGATCGCCAGCGGCCTGGCGCCGACCGCGCAGAGGTTGCGATAGGCTTCCGCGACCGCCTGCTTCCCGCCCTCATAAGGATCAGCATAGCAATAGCGCGGCGTGCAGTCGGTGGTGATCGCCAGCGCCTTCTTCGAGCCGTGGACGCGGACCACCGCGGCGTCGCCGCCGGGGCGCTGCACCGTGTCGGCGCCGACTGACTGGTCGTATTGCTCCCACACCCAGCGTCGCGACGCGAGGTTGGGCGAGGCCATCAGTTTGAGCAGGTCCGCCGCGATGTCGGTGCTTTCGGGCACGTCATCGAGCGGCTTGACCTGCGCCCACGCCTTGTACTGCTCCCGGCTGAGGTGCCGGCGCTCGTACAGCGGCGCCTCGTCGGCCAGCGGCCTGAGCGGGATGTCGGCGACCGTCTCGCCGTTCCACTCGAGCTCCATCCGCCCGGTGTCGGTGACTTCGCCGATGACCGCGAAATCCAGCTCCCATTTGCGGAAGATCGCCTCGGCCTCGGCCTCGCGGCCGGGTTTCAGCACCATCAGCATCCGCTCCTGCGATTCCGACAGCATCATCTCATAGGGCGTCATGCCCTCCTCGCAGCACGGCACCCGGTTCATGTCGAGCCGGATCCCCACTCCGCCCTTGCTCGCCATCTCGACGCTGGACGAGGTGAGGCCGGCGGCGCCCATGTCCTGGATCGCGACGATCGCGTCCGAGGCCATCAGCTCGAGGCAGGCTTCGATCAGCAATTTCTCGGTGAACGGGTCGCCGACCTGGACCGTCGGGCGCTTCTCCTCGCTGTCCTCCGAGAAGTCCGCCGACGCCATGGTCGCGCCGTGGATGCCGTCGCGGCCGGTCTTCGACCCGACATAGACCACCGGGTTCCCGACGCCGGCCGCGGCCGAGTAGAAGATCTTGTCGGTCCTCGCGACGCCGACGGTCATCGCGTTGACCAGGATGTTGCCGTTGTAGCTCTCGTCGAAATCGACCTCGCCGCCGACGGTCGGGACCCCGACGCAATTACCGTAGCCGCCGATGCCCGCGACCACGCCGGCGACCAGGTGCCGCGTCTTGGGGTGGTCGGGCGAACCGAAGCGCAGCGCGTTCATGTTCGCGACCGGCCTTGCGCCCATGGTGAACACGTCGCGGAGGATTCCGCCGACGCCTGTCGCCGCGCCCTGGTAGGGCTCGATGTAGCTCGGGTGGTTATGGCTCTCCATCTTGAAGATTGCCGCGTCGCCGTCGCCGATGTCGATCACGCCGGCATTCTCGCCCGGGCCCTGGATTACCCACGGCGCCTCGGTCGGCAGCTTTTTCAAATGGACGCGCGAGCTCTTGTAGCTGCAATGCTCCGACCACATGACCGAGAAGATGCCGAGTTCGACCAGGTTTGGGTCGCGGCCGAGCGCCTTGAGGATGCGCGAATATTCTTCCTCGCTGAGCCCGTGCTCGGCGACGATTTCCGGGGTGATGCGGGTGGCTTCGAGGACGTCCATGCCCGGCTCCCTAACCGCGGGAGCCCGACAAGCCTAGACGTCGTGCCGCTGGAACGGGTTCGCCGAAAGGATGAACGTCTGCGGCCGCCCGTCTATGAAATCGGCGAAGGACGCGCGCTCGGGGGTCCAGCTTTCCTCGCCGACGCGCCAAATGTTCGGCCCGGCCCGGAGCAAGGGCGTCTCCGTCCCGAGCCACAGCTTGCCGCCGCGCTCGACGACGATCGCGGGGACCCACCACGGGCTGTCGTTGACGTAGCGGCCGGCAAGCCGCGCCAGCGCCGGGTCCGAGCTCGGAATGGCCATCGCCGCACCCTGGCGCACGAAGCTCTGCGGCCCCCAGTGCGCGCCGACGACCGCGCTTCCGGAACGCGCGAACATCAGGCTGAACGCGCGATAGTCGGGGTGCGTCGTGCGGAACAGATTCTCGCTCCACGCCTGGAGCGGCGCCTCGCGGCCGTTGGCGACCAGCGTCAGCGGGTTGCCGCGGCGAACCTCGAATGCCCCGCCGGGCCCTTGATAGGCGCCGACGAAGGCGCCGGGATCGGCTACCGGGAAGTCGAGCGAGGGCGGCGCCGGCACGGGCCGCCCGGCGAGGGCTTCGCCCAGCGCGGCGACCGCGTACTGCGTGAGCACGCGGGGACGATATTCGCCGAACGCGCTCAGCGTCGAGCTGGCGAACGCGCCGATGCCCGTCGCCGTGTCGACGTGGAAGGACGAGGAGAAGCTCACCATCCCGCCGGTATGGTGGAGGTGCGAGCGTCCGCCGCCCCCGACGAGCATCAGCCCGTTGCCGTAGCGCATCGCCGGGCTGTCGCTGGGGACGGAATGCGTGGTGAACGCCTTGGCCTGGGCCGGGCCGAGGCCGAGCCCGCCGCGGCCCGCCGCCGCGTTCGCCACGTCCCGCATCCAGCGGATCATGTCCGCGGCTGTCGATGCGACGCATCCCGCGCCGAACGTCACGTCGACCCACGCCGCAGGAGCGAGCGGCGCGCCGCGCGTGAACGGCATCGACATGTCGGCCGGCTCGTATCCTTGCGCGTAGCGCAGGCGGTCGGCGGCGACGATCGCGCCGCGGCTGCGGGTCATCCCCAGCGGCCGGAAGACCCGGTCGGCCATCAACGCCGCGAGCGGCGTGCGCCCCGCATGCTCGGCGATCTTGCCCAATATGTCGTAGCCGGTATTCGAATAATGCCAGTGCGCGCCGGGCGCGAAGCCGGTCCACAGCCCGCCTTCTGCGAACATCGGCGCACTGTCCGCCAGGCCGCTCGTGTGATCGAGCAGGTGCTGGACCGTGATCGCATTATTCCGCGGCAGCGGCACGGCGGGTAGAATCGCGCTGACCCGGTCGCTCAGCCGGAGCCGGCCTTCGGCGGCCAGCTGGTGGATCACCGTTGCGGTCATCGCTTTGCTGATCGAGCCGATCTGGAACAGCGTGTCGGGCGTGATCGGCGCGCGGCTGTCGCGATTGGCGAAGCCGAAATCGAGGATCGTTTGGAAGCCGTTGGGCGCGGTCAGCCCGAGGGTCATCCCGGGAAGCCCTAACGCGCGCAGGTGCTGCTCGCCATGCGCCCGGATCGCGTCGATCGCCGCCGCCAGGTTCGGCGCCGCCTGGGCGAACGCCGGGCCCGCGAGCCTGGCCGACACGACCGCGCCGAGCGCTCCGGCGGCGAACGTGCGCCTGGTGATCTGCATGTCGGAACTTCCCCTTTGCGACGGTCCCGCTGATCGGAACCCGCGCGGGGAGAGTCAAGCTCGGCCCTGTGGGCTGGCCCGGACTGCTGTCGGCAGTCCGGGCGGCAGCGTCAGGCCTTGCAGCTCTGGGCAGGGTGGCCTGGAACTGCGATCCGCGCCGAAGATTCGGTCGGGCTTCCCTGAAGCGAATATCCTTCGGGCCCCGTCATCGGCTGACCGGGTTCGGCCGCGGTAACCGGCGTGGGCGCGCCGCTCGGGTCGGTGCGCAGGTTCGCGGATTTGCCGTCGGACAGCCAGTCAACATAGACGACCGCATTGTCGGCGCATCGGTAGATCTTGCTCGCCGCAATCGACGGTGGAAGCTGGACCTCCGCGTTGGCGACGGCATTGGCCGCATTGGACGCCTCGTTCGCGGCATCGGAGGTGTCGGCGCCGCAGCCGGCCAGCGCTGCGGCCGCGGCAAGGCTCAGGAGTGTCAGGGTGCGAGTCATAGTTGCGCCCTTGCGCCCGAGGTGAAGCGGCCGTCAAGTACGGCTGCTTGCATATTGTCGATGTGAGCCATAGCTTCGTCGATGCGATGCCCTATCAAGCCGGCACCAGCGCGCAGCGGATTCGCATTGGACTGACGGGGCTCGCCTTCGCCTTCATTCTCGTGCTGCTCGGTTCGATCATCAGCCGTTCGGGACAGGACGATAGCGTGAATTCCGCGCAACAGGTGACCGTGAACCAGCCGAGCGAACCGCTCGCCGAGCTTGGGGTCGCCCCGGGGTCGCCCGAAACGACGAACAACGGCAGCGACGGCAGCGCCACGAAATGACTCGGGCGCGGGGACGCGCCTTGGCCGCGGCGATCGCGCTTCTGGTCGCTCTCGCCGTGGCGGTCGCGCTCCTGGCGAGGAAACCGGCTTCGCAGCCGGCCGGGCCAGGCGGCGCCCGGCCGACTCTCCTGCTCCTTACCAGCCTGCCGCTCGTTTTCTCGGAAGAATTTTCGCTTGAAGGCGGCTCAGCCGCGCTTGACGCACTCGAAACCCGCTACCGCGTGGTGCCGATCAGCGTCACCGACGAAGCCGGGCTTTCCAACGGTCGGTTACTGCTGATGGCGCATCCCCGCGCCCAGCCGCCGGAAAATTTGGTCGCCCTCGATCAGTGGATCCGCGACGGGGGGCGGGTGCTCCTGCTCGCCGACCCGATGCTCGAATGGGCGAGCACGCGGCCGCTCGGCGACCCGCTCCGCGCGCCCCCGATGTTCGCCGATACCGGGCTGCTCGCTCGTTGGGGCTTGAGGCTCGATGCGCCGGACGAACGCGGTCCTGAGTCGCGCAGGCTCGGCCGCTTCGACCTGCTCACGGCCTCGCCGGGGCGGCTCTCGGGGACATGCGAGATTGTTGCGGATGGATTGGTCGCCCGCTGCCGCGTCGGCCGCGGCCGTGCGACCGTGGTCGCGGACGCCGACCTCCTCAACGTCGACTCGGGCGACCGCCAGGGAACGCAGAATCTGGAAGCGATTCTCTCAGAGCTGGCGTTGCTCGCGCGATGGCCGTGAACAGATTTATCCACAGGCTTGTCACCCGCTCTGGGTTCACTTGGGCGTGGCCTAAAAACCGAGCAAATCCGGGATTTTCCAAGTTGTCCCATAAAATCCCATAAAATCCCATTGTATCCCGCGAGACGTTGAGTTACCAACAAGGGCTGTAGCGCGGGGGCTGACCCTTCGATTCGGATCCTGACGCGGACGTGCGCGCCGGCGCGCATCCGCGATAGGCAGTTTGCGCGCTGCGAACGGGGAGTAGTTCGGCGTGGCGCTAGAACATCTGTTTCAGGGCAGCGCACTGAACGCGGTCGATGCCAAGGGCCGCGTGTCGATCCCG
Organism: Sphingomicrobium sp.; assembly: GCA_035281125.1. Classification (GTDB taxonomy): domain Bacteria; phylum Pseudomonadota; class Alphaproteobacteria; order Sphingomonadales; family Sphingomonadaceae; genus Sphingomicrobium. The sequence continues at coordinate 29,756 of DATEEM010000094.1, forward strand.
GCTTTCCTGCGCAGCGTCATCGAGCGCCGCGGCGATGCCCGCACCATCACCTTGGCCAAGCACGAATCCTTTCCCTGCCTCAGCGCTTACGATCCCGCCTATGCCGCGCTGAAGCACGCCAAGCTCGAACGGTTGCTCGAAAAGGAAGAGACGAGCCCCGACGCGCAGCTCGAATATCAGCAGCGCAACCTCATGGCTTTCGCCGCCACCGAGGAAGTCCCTTACGACAGCTCCGGCCGCATTCTCATGCCCCCGATGATGCGCCGTAAGGGGCAGATCGGCGACCTCGCCTTGTTCCTCGGCACCGGCGAAACGTTCCAGATCTGGAACCCGGAGCTGCTCCTCAAGGACCCGCGGATACCCGACGACCTCAAGGACATTGCCCGCTTCCGCCTCGAAGAGCGCGGAGCCTCGTCATGACCGGTACCGGCCGCAATTCAGGCTCCCACGTGCCGGTATTGGTCGACGAGGTGATCGCCGCGCTCGCCATCGCTGGTGGCGACACCGTGGTCGACGGGACATTCGGAGCAGGCGGCTACACGCGCGCCATGCTCGGGGCGGGGGCGGGACGGGTGATCGCCTTCGATCGCGACCCCGATGCGATCGAGGAAGGCCGGTCGCTCGTCCCGGACCCGCGCCTGACCCTCATCAACGAACGCTTCAGCCAGATGGACCGAGCCTTGGCTGAACGGGGCATCGAGCAGGTCGAGGCAATTGCCCTCGACATCGGAGTTTCCTCGATGCAGCTGGATCGGGCGGACCGCGGCTTTTCCTTCTCGGCCGACGGTCCGCTCGACATGCGCATGTCCCGGTCGGGGCCGACCGCGGCCGAGTTCCTCAACGAGGCGGACGAAGCCGAGATCGCTCGCGTCCTCAAGGATTATGGCGAAGAGCCGCGGGCGCGCGCGATCGCTCGGGCGATCGTCGCGGCGCGACCGGTCGAACGGACGGCGGAACTGGCCGCCATTGTTCGTCGCGCGGCGGGCTTCCGGCCCGGCGCAAAGACCGACCCCGCGACCCGAACCTTCCAGGCGATCCGCATCCACCTCAATGCCGAGCTCGACGAGCTCGCGCAGGGCCTCGAAGCCGCCGAGCGCGCGCTCGCGCCGGGCGGGCGGCTCGCCGTCGTCACATTTCACAGCCTCGAAGACCGGATCGTGAAGCGCTTCTTCCGCGAACGCAGCGGAGGACGGCCGGCCGGCTCGCGTCACCGTCCCGTGCAACAAGACCCGCGCGAACCGACGTTCGAGCGGGTGGCGAAGCCGGTTTCCCCGACGGGGCGCGAGCTGGCCGGAAATCCGCGGGCGCGATCGGCACGGCTCAGGAGCGCGGTCCGCACTTCGACCCAGGCATGGAAGGGAAGCCTGCAATGAGCGCAAGGAGCTTCCGCTCGGTGTTCATGGTCGCGAGCTGCGCCGGCGCGGCCCTTGCCTGCTACCTCGTCTCACTCCGCGTCGCCTCCGAACGCTCCGCGCTCGAAGAGGTCGAGACCCAGATCGTCATGGCACAGCGTGAGATTCGCGTACTGCAGACCGAAATCGGGACGCGCGGGCGACTGGCTCAGCTCGAACGATGGAACGCCCGAGCCCTCGCGCTGGCGCCGCCGTCCGCCGACCAGTTCCTCAACGGCAGCTTCGAGCTCGCCCGCCTCACCCAGCCGCAGCATGGGGTGGATTTCCAGGCGCCCGTCGTGCTCGCCTCAGCGCCCGCAGTTGACAAGGCGGCACCGATCGGGGCCCCCGACGTCGACGATTCCGGCAGCGCGCGGGCTGAAGCGCAGCCGAGCCTTCTCCACCAGGCCAGTTTGAAGTCCGGGACGCGCGAGGCCCCGGCAACGCCGGCTGTCCGTACACCCCTGCGGGCAGCCGATGCCAAGTCCACGGATCAGCCGGTTGCGGCGGCAATGCCGGTGTCAAAGAAATCCGTGGATAAGCCGGGCCTCGCGGCCGCCAAGCCGATGACAAGGACGACTCGCGTTGCGAAGATCGATCCGCTTGCGCCGCTGCCGGACAAGCCCGTCAGGGAATCCGCGAAGGATAACGATTCCGGCCAATGAATGCACCGTCGCCCGCTCTCGTCGCGCCCCGGCCCGAGCGGCTCCGACTGGTCGGTCAGCGCCGTCAGATTCTCGCCGTCATGCACCAGCGGCTGATGTTCGGCATGCTCGTCTTTGCCGGGATCGTGGCCCTGATCGCAGTGCGGATTTTGTGGCTCGCGGCGTTCGGCGACCATGCCGGACGCAAGGTCGGCCTGACGACGCTGGTCCCGGAGCGCGGCGACATCGTCGACCGCGAAGGCCAGCCGCTGGCGCGCACCATCGATGCCTGGACGGTCGCCGTGCATCCGACCAAGGTCATTGGCGACAAGCTGGCGCTGGCCCGCCGCCTCGCGGCGTTGATGCCCGAGCGCAGCGAGGAGCAATATTTCGCGATGCTCCGCTCCGACAAATCATTCTTCTACCTGCGCCGCCGCGCCGCGCCGTCGCTGGTCGAGGCGGTCAACGCGATCGGCGAGCCGGGCTTGGCGATCGAGCGTGAGCCCGACCGGCTCTACCCCCAGACCACGCTTGCCGCCCATGTCATCGGCTACACCGACATCGACGGCCACGGCGTCGCCGGAATGGAGCGCGCCTTCGATAAATATCTGTCGGACCCGGCCACCCGCGGGCGCCCGCTAACGCTGTCGATTAGCAGCCGGGTTCAGCAGGCGCTGGAGCATGAGCTGCTCGACGCCATGACGCGCTTTTCGGCGATCGGCGGCGCGGGCGTGATCTTGGACGTCCGCACCGGCGAAGTGCTGGCGATGACCTCACTGCCGCAGCTCAATCCCAACGCCGCCGGGCAGGGCACAGCGGAAGCGCGGTTCAACCGGGCGACGCTCGGCGTCTATGAGCTCGGATCGACCTTCAAACCCTTCACCGTCGCGATGGCCATGGACGCGGGCATCATCAAGGGCTTCGGGCAAATGTACCCTTGCCCGGACGAGCTTCGCGCCTACGGCCAGGTGGTTCACGACACCCACCCCTTCGGACGCATGTGCTCGGTCGCCGAGATCATGAAGGAAAGCTCCAACATCGGCACGGCGCAGATCGCCGACCAGCTCGGCAGCGCGCGGCAGAAGGCTTTCCTCGGGAAGATGGGCTTCCTCAACAGAATTGATATCGAGCTACCCGAACGCGGTCGGACGCTGACGCCCGGTAACCGGTGGGGGCCGTTCGAGACCATGACCGTCGGCTACGGGCATGGGATCGCCGTCACTCCGCTGCATCTCGCCGTCGGCTATGCCACTTTGTTCAATGGCGGCGTCTATCGCCCGCCGACTCTGCTGAAGGTCGGGCCGGGGCACCCGCTGCCACCGGGGCGGCGCGTCTTCTCGGAGGAGACGAGCTACAAAATGCGGGGCCTGCTGCGGCTGGTCGTGACCCACGGCACGGGGAAGAAGGCCGATGCGCCGGGCTACCGTCTCGGCGGAAAGACCGGTTCGGCCGAAAAGTACCAGAACCGCCAGCTGCTGGTCACCAGCTTCGCGGGTGTGTTCCCGATGGACGACCCGCGCTATGTGATGGTCATGATGCTCGACGAGCCGAAGGCCACGGCAGAGACCTACGGCTTTCGCACCGCCGCTTGGAACGTGGGTCCGGCCTTCGGCAAGGCCCTCAGCCGGATCGCGCCCATGCTCGGCGTACGGCCAGACAAGAGCCGCGAGCCGGACATGTCCGGCGTGCTTCCGTTCGTGCACGAAGCGCACCCGGGAGAATAATCGGCGTGAAGCTGCGGGATCTTGCGGAGGTGAATTCGGATTCGGTGGTCACCGGCTTCGCGATCGATCATCGCAAGGTCGCGAAAGGCAGCATCTTCGGAGCCTTCCGCGGCGCGGTGGCGAACGGCGAGGATTTCATTCCCCAGGCGATCGACCGGGGGGCGGTGGCCGTGGTCGCGCGGCCCGACGCGGAGGTCGCCAGCGTACCTCTGATCGGCGATCCCAGCCCGCGGCGCCGCTTCGCCGAACTCGCCGCGCGATTCTACGCGCCTTACCCCGACACGATCATCGCGGTGACCGGCACCAACGGCAAGACGTCGACGGTCGAGATGACCCGCCAGATCTGGCGCATGACCGGCCACCGTTCGGCGTCGATCGGGACGCTCGGCGTCACCACCTCGGACGACCAGGTGAAGACGGGCCTCACCACCCCCGACATCGTCACCTTCCTTAGCAACATGGCCGGCCTCCGGCGCATGGGCATCACGCACGTCGCCTACGAAGCCTCGTCGCACGGGCTCGACCAGCACCGCGCGGAAGGTGTCCCGCTGGCGGCCGCGGCCTTCACCAATTTCAGCCGCGATCATCTCGATTACCACCCGTCGATGCAGGCCTATTTCGAGGCCAAGATGCGGTTGTTCGACGAGCTTCTCCCGCCCGGGGCTCCGGCGGTGGTGTGGACCGACGACCCGAAGTCCGAGGAGGTGATCGAGCGGGCGGGCCGGCGCGGCCATAACGTCTTCACCGTCGGCCGGAGCGGCGACACGATCCGTCTCGTCGACCAGACCCCGACGCCGCTCGGCCAGGCGCTGCTTCTCGAGCATGACGGACGCAGCCTCAAGCTCTCGCTCCCGTTGATCGGCGCCTACCAGGCCGCGAACGTCCTGGTGGCGGCGGGCCTGGTCATGGCAACGGGTGTCGGCTTCGACCGGGTCTTCTCCGCGATGCAGCGCGTCGCCCCGGTCCGCGGCCGTCTCGAGCGCGCCGTCATCAGCGCGGCGGGCGCTCCGGTCTATGTCGATTACGCCCACACGCCCGACGCGCTCGAAGCGGCGATCGCCGCGCTTCGCCCCCATGTCGAAGGCCGGCTGATCATTGTTTTCGGCGCCGGCGGGGACCGCGACCCGGGCAAGCGCCCGGAAATGGGCGCGGTCGCGGCGCGGCTGTCGGACGCCGTCATCGTCACCGACGACAATCCGCGCACCGAGGATCCGGCGGCGATCCGCGCGGCGATCCTCGCCGCTGCGCCAGGCGCGAAGGAGGTGGCGGGCCGCCGCGAAGCCATCGCCGAAGCCATCCGCGTCGCGAGGTCAGGCGACATCGTGCTCATCGCCGGCAAGGGCCACGAAACCGGACAGCTCGTCGGCGACCGCGTCCTTCCGTTCGACGATGCGCTGGTCGCGCGCGAGTGTGCGGCGTGAGCGCGCTGTGGACTTCGGAGGAGATCGCCGCCGCTACCGGCGGGACGGCGAGCGCGGTCTTCGAGGTCACCGGCGTCACGTTTGACAGCCGCGAGGTCGAGCCGGGCTTTCTGTTCGTCGCCATGCCTGGCACGGTCCACGACGGGCACGACTTCGTCGAGGCGGCCTTCGCAGCAGGCGCCGCTGCCGCGCTCGTGTCCCGGCCCGTCGATGGCTCTCACGTGCTGGTGGACGACGTATTTGCGGCCCTCCAATCCCTCGGCCGTGCGGCGCGCGAGCGCTGCAAGGCGTCGATCTTCGGGGTCACCGGCTCGGTCGGCAAGACCAGCACCAAGGAAGCGCTCTACGCGGCCCTGGAGCGCAATGCCCCGGGCAAGGTCCATCGCTCGGTCAAGAGCTACAACAACCATACGGGAGTGCCGCTCAGCCTCGCACGAATGCCGCGCGACACGGACTATGCGGTGTTCGAGATGGGGATGAACAACAGGGGCGAGATCACGGCCCTGACCCGGCAGGTCCGGCCCCACGTCGCGATCGTCACCGCCATCGCCCCGGCGCATATCGAAAATCTCGGCTCGGAAGAGGCGATCGCCGACGCCAAGGCGGAGATTTTCGAGGCGCTGGAGCGCCCTGGTGTCGCGATCGTCCCCAACGACAGTCCGCACCGTGATCGCCTGGTCAGGGCCGCGCGCCGGCACGCCGAGCGGATCATCACCTTCGGCGGCGGCGATGCCGACATCCGCGCGCTTCATGCGGTGACCGCCGAGAGCGGCGGAAGCCTGATTAGCGCCGAGCTGCTCGAGCGCGAGCTGACCTTCACCATTGCCCAGCGCGGCGAGCATTGGGTCGCCAATGCGCTCGCCGTGATGGCAGCGGTCGAAGCCGTCGGTGCCGATGTGGCCCGCGCCGGCCTCGCGCTCGCCGACATGGGCGGGCTCAAGGGCCGCGGCGAACGCCATTCGATAAGCCTAGCCGGCGGCGAGGCGCTGCTGATCGACGAAAGCTACAATGCCAATCCCGCATCCATGGCCGCAACGCTAAGGAGCCTCGGCGACGAGCGCGACGCGTCGCGGCGCATCGCGGTGCTCGGGCCGATGCGCGAGCTCGGTGAGCACAGTGCGGACCTTCACGCTGGGCTCGCCCCGGCGGTGCTCGAAGCACAGGTCGACCGCCTGATCCTGATCGGTGAAGAAATGCGTCCGCTGGCCGAACGGGTCGTCGGCAGTGTCTCGCTCGATCTCGTCGCGACCGTCGAGGAAGCGACGGACGCCGTGCTCCACCTCCTGAGTCCCGGCGACGCCGTGCTGGTCAAGGCGTCCAACTCGGTCGGCCTTGCCAGGTTGGTGGAACGGGTCGCAAGGGGTTTCGCATGCTCTACGTGATCGCCGAGCAACTGGGCTTCCCCGGCGTGCTCAACCTGATCCGCTACATCAGCTTCCGCGCCGGCGCCGCGGCCGGGACCGCGCTGCTCATCGGCCTGTTGCTCGGCCCATGGTTCATCAGCTGGCTGCGCGCCACCCAGGGCAAGGGCCAGCCGATCCGCGAAGTCGGTCCGCAGAGCCACCTCGCCAAGCGCGGCACGCCGACCATGGGCGGCCTTCTCATTCTCATTGCGCTGATCGTCTCGGTGCTGCTGTGGACCGAACTGACGAATCCCTATGTCTGGGCGTGCCTGCTCGTCACCGCGGGCTTCGGGCTGATCGGCTGGCTCGACGACTACGACAAGGTGAAGAAGGCGCATCACGCGGGCTTGAGCGGCAAGACTCGCCTTGCACTTGAATTCCTGATCGCGGGCGCGGCGACGTGGATCATCGTCCATTTCGGCACGACCAACCTCTATATCCCATTCGTCCAGGGGCCCGTCGCCGACCTAGGCTATTTCTACATCATCTTCGGCGCCTTCGTGATCGTCGCCTTCGGCAATGCAGTGAACCTGACCGACGGGCTCGACGGCCTCGCGACCATGCCGGTGATCATCGCCAGCATCGCCTTCCTGTTGATCTCTTATCTCGTCGGCAACGCCCGCTTCGCCACCTATCTCGGCATCCCGCATATCCTCGGCGTGGGCGACCTGACCGTGCTTTGTCTGGCGATCGTCGGCGCCGGCCTCGCCTTCCTGTGGTTCAACGCGCCGCCGGCCGCGGTCTTCATGGGCGACACCGGCAGCCTTGCGCTGGGTGGGGCACTCGGCGCGGTCGCGGTCGCGACCCACCACGAGTTCGTGCTGGTCATCGTCGGCGGGCTGTTTGTCGTCGAGGCGCTGTCCGTGATCATCCAGGTCGCGGTTTACAAGCGCACCGGCAAGCGGGTCTTCCTGATGGCCCCGATCCATCACCATTTCGAGCATCTCGGCTGGTCCGAGCCTACCGTCGTCATCCGCTTCTGGATCATCAGTTTCGTGCTCGCTCTGGCGGGCCTCAGCACCCTCAAACTCAGGTGATCACGGCCAGCGCCTTCGCCGGCAAGCATTACGCCGTCTACGGCCTCGCGCGCTCGGGACTGGCGACGGTGAAGGCGCTATTGGCGAGCGGCGCTAAGGTGACGGCGTGGGACGCGAAGGAAGAGGCGCG
>DATEEM010000095.1:0-6485 GCA_035281125.1 Sphingomicrobium sp.
ACGGTGGCGATGATCTGGTCGGCGGCTGCCTCGCGCTCGGCGTCCCAGCTGCGCCCGGGACCAAGGTCGTACCGGAAATGCTGGCAGAACAGGGACGCGACATGCTTGCCCCTGGGCGCGAGGCTCGGGTCGAGGGTCGAGGGTATCAGCATCTCGATGACCGGCTGCTTCGTCCAGCCGTTCACGGCGGCGTCGAGATAGGCGCGGTGCATGTAATCGAGGCTCGGCGCCATGATGATGCCGGCGGTCATATGGTCGCCGCGCTTGGGCAGGACCGAGAATCGCGGAAGCGCCGACAGCGCGACGTTCATGCGGAAGGTCGCGCTTTCGCATTTCCAGCCATGCATGCGGCGGGCGACGTCTGCATCGACCGCCCCGCCCGGAAGCAGCCGATCGAACAGCAGCTTCGGGTTGACCCCCGCCACGACCACCGGCGCGGGCCATGTCTTGGCGTTCGCGACCACGCCTGCCGCGCGGCCCTTGCCGACGATCACTTCCTCGACCGGCGAATTGAGCAGGATGTCGACGCCGGCCTCGCGGCAGGCGCGCGCCATCGCCTGGGTGATCGAGCCCATTCCGCCGATCGCGTGGCCCCACGCCCCGGGCACGCCCGCGGCCTCGCCGAACAAATGGTGCAGCAGGACGTAGGCGGTGCCCGGCGACTGCGGCGAGGCAAAATTTCCGACGACGCCGTCGAAGCCGAACAGGGCCTTGGCCAATTCGCCTTCAAAATGCCGGTCGAGAACGTCGGCGGCGCTGCGCACGGCGAAATCGTGGACGATCCGGGTTTCGGCCAGCGACAGGCCGGCCATGTCGCGGCCGAGGCTCAGCAGCTTCGGGATTGCGCTCATCGTCGCTCCGACGTTGGGCGGCGCGCGCAGCAGCCACTTCTTGAGCAGTCGGACGACGGTCTCCAGTTCGGCGACGTAACGATCGTAGGCCTCCGCGTCCGCCTTGACGTGGCGGCCGATCTCCTTGCGGGTCAGCCCGCCGCGCCCGGCGAGCAGATAGTCGCCGTCGCCCGGCAGGAAATTGTCGATCTTCCTCAGCACCACCTTCAGCCCGTGCCGCTCGAGCTCCATGTCGCGGATGACCTTGGGGTTGAGCAGGCTGACCGTGTAGCTCGCCGCCGAGTTGCGGAAGCCCGGCTCGAATTCGTCGGTGACCGCAGCCCCGCCGACCGTCGCCGCGGCTTCCAGCAGCGCCACCTTCATGCCCTTCTTGGCAAGATAATAGGCGCAGGTGAGGCCGTTGTGCCCGGCCCCGATGATGATCGCGTCGTGCATTGTCCGCGCCGCCATAGCGGCGAAAGAATCAGCGCATCAACACCAGTTCTTCGGCCATGGTCGGGTGAAGCGCGACAGTCGCATCGAAATCGTCCTTCTTGACCTTCGCCTTCACCGCGACGGCCGCAGCCTGAAGGATTTCCGGCGCGTCCGGCCCGATCATGTGCAATCCCACGACGCGATCGTCATTGGCGTCGACGACGAGCTTGTAGAGCGCACGCTCATCGCGCCCGGCAAGCACATTCTTCAGCGGACGAAAGTCCGACGTGTAAACCTTGACGCCTCCGAGCCGATCGCGCGCCTGGCCTTCGGTCATCCCCACCGCGGCGAGCGGCGGATGGCTGAAAACTGCGCTCGGCACGCAGCCATAATCGACCCGGGTCGGCTTGTTGCCGAACATGCTGTCCGCGAACGCCTGGCCCTCGCGAATGGCAACCGGAGTGAGCTGGATGCGGTCGGTGACGTCGCCCACCGCAAAGATCGAGGGCACCGAGGTGCGATTGTCCGCATCGACCTTGATCTGTCCTTTTTCACCGATCTCGACGCCAGCAGCGTCCAGCCCGAGGTTCTCGACATTGGGACGGCGGCCGACCGCGAATAAAAGTTGATCGACCTCCATGTCGTCGCAACCCGTCATCGCGACGTGGATCGCGCCGTCGCGGCGTTCGATCCGGTCGATGGTCGCGTTGAAGCGGAAGTCGATCCCCTTGCGCAGCGAAATCTGGATCAGCCGATCGACGATCTGCGGATCATAGCCGCGCAGCAGGACGTCGGTCCGGTTCACAAGCGTCACCTGCGAACCGAGCTTGTTGAAGATACCGGCGAACTCGTTGGCGATATAACCGCCGCCCGCGATCATGATCCGCTTGGGCAACGCGTCGAGATGAAACGTCTCGTTCGAGCTGATCGCATGCTCGATACCGGGAATCGCCGGCATCAGGGGCCGCGCCCCCGCGGCGATCAGGATCTTCTCCGCGGTAACCTCGCGCCCGCCGGCCAGCCTCAGAGAATTGGGTCCGGTGAAGACGGCGCGCTCCCGGAAGATCGTGACCTGGTGGTTGGTCAGGGTGTCCGTATAGGCGCCCTCGATGCGCCGAACCTCGGCAAGCACGTTCTCGCGCAGGATCGACCAGTCGAACCGCTTGGTCGGAATGTCCCAGCCGAACATCGCGGCATCGTTGAGGTCTTCGGCGAAATGCGAGCCGTAAACCAGCAGCTTCTTCGGAATGCAGCCGCGGATGACGCAGGTGCCGCCGACCCGATGCTCCTCGGCGATGGCTACCCGGGCGCCGTAAGCGGCAGCGACCCGTGACGCCCGAACGCCGCCTGAGCCGGCCCCGATCACGAAAAGGTCGAAGTCCGCCATCTAGAGCCCTGCCCGCTCGATGAGCGCGCGAGTCGCAGGATCGAGCGAATCCTCGTCCGCCCCCTCCGCCAATGCCCGCGCCATTTCCTTGCCTAGCTCGACCCCGAACTGGTCGAACGGATTGACCCCGAGCAGCACGGCGTTGGCGAAGGTGCGGTGCTCGTAGAAGGCGATCAGCGCGCCCAGTGCTCGTGCGTCGAGCCGCTCGAGGAGGATCGTCGCGCTCGGCCGGTTGCCTGGATAATTGCGCTGCGGGTCGGCGCTGGAGCGGCCCTGCATCAACGCCGCCCCTTGCGCGAAAGCGTTCAACAACAGCAGCCGATGGTGCTCCGGTTCCCGCGAATCTTCAGCTTCGCGAACCGCCACGAACTCCACCGGCACAACGACCGTGCCCTGGTGGAGCAGCTGGAACACGGCGTGCTGGGCGTCCGTGCCGGTCCCGCCCCAGGTCACCGGCGCGGTGGGCCGGCCGACCGGCTCGCCGTCCCGGGTCACGGACTTTCCGTTCGATTCCATCTCCAGCTGCTGGAGATAGGCCGGCAGGAGGCGAAGTCGCTCGTCATAGGCGAAAACGGCGCGCGTATGGCAGCCGAGTTCCTCGGCATAGAGGCGATCGGCAAAGGCCGCCATCAACGGGCAGTTCTGCTGCGGTTCGCTGAACCGGAAATGGCGATCCATTTCCGCCGCGCCCTCGAGCAGCTCCTCGAACGCATCCCAGCCGAGCGCGAGCGCGACGGAGATGCTGACCGGGCTCCACAGCGAGTAACGTCCGCCGACGCCGTCGCCGAACTGCAGGACGCGGGTGTCGTCGATGCCGGATTCGACCGCAGCTTCCGGCTGGGCGGTGACCGCGATGAGCCGCCCGTGCGGATCGGCGACGTCGCCCGCCTTGAGCCAGTCGAGCGCGGCGTCCATGTTTGCCAGCGTCTCGGCCGTCGTGAACGTCTTCGACACGACGACGACAAGGGTGGTCGCGGGATCGAGCGGCCGAACCGCTTCGTCGAACGCCGCGCCGTCGATGTTCGACAAGAAGCGCACGTCGAGCTTGGCGCGGGACCGCCCGAGGGCGTCGAGAAGCAGCGCCGGGCCGAGCACGGAGCCGCCGATGCCGATGTGGAGCACGCCGCTGACGTCGCCGAACGCCCCCGCTTCGATGGCATCGATCAAGGCGCGCATGCGATGGCGCCTGGCCGTGGCGAGGTCGACGTCGGCGGGCGCTCCGCTGCCCCGCTCCGCGACATGCGTGGCCGGCCGGCCTTCGCTGGAATTGACGATTTCACCTGCGAAAAGCGCGGTTCGCGCGGCATCGAAGGCCATCCGCCGACAACGCTCGCCGAACCGGTCGACGATGGCCGCGTCGAGGTGGGTCTTCGACCAGTCGAAATACAAGCCCGGAAGCTCGAACGTCAGGCGGCTCAGCCGATCGGGGTCCGCGGCGAACAGTTCGTCGAGCCGTTGGATGGAGGACTGCCGCTCGTTGGCCATTGCCGCACGGCACATAATGGCCGCCCCGACAATTGCCAGTCCGGCTTGACGGCCGGGCATGACGCGGAAACAAGCGGCCCGCATGCGCTGGCCATTCTCCCGCCGGTCCAGGAAGGGCCGCGCTCGCCCATCCACCGAGAGCCGCAAGGAGAGCTTCGGCGGTCTCGTGCGCTTCGTCCTGTTCGTCGTCCTGCTCGCCTGGGGCCTGCGCAGCCTCGTCGTGCAGCCGTTCAGCATTCCATCCTCGTCGATGCTGCCGACGCTGTACATCGGCGATTATGTGTTCGTCGCGAAATGGCCCTACGGCTATTCGCGCTACAGCTTCCCCTTCGGATTCCCGTCGTTCGACGGCCGGGTTCCCTCCGGCCTGCCGGCGCGCGGCGACGTCGTGGTCTTTCGTCACCCCGGCGGAAACATCGACCTCATCAAGCGCGTCATTGGCCTGCCCGGCGACCGGGTCGAAATGCGACGCGGGATGCTGATCATCAACGGCAAGGCGGTCGACCGCCACGAATTGCCGCCGGTGCGGGTGCCGATCAGCCCGAACAGCCCCTGCAAGGTGGCGCCCGGCGCGGTGCCCGTGGTCGTTTCGGACGGCGAGAGCGCGTGTGTCTATCCCGCCTATCGGGAGACGCTGCCGGGCGGTCCGAGCTACACGATCCTCGACCAGGTCGAGGACGGGCCAGGCGACGACTTCCCGCCGACCGCGGTGCCCGCCGGACACCTGTTTCTGATGGGCGACAACCGCGACGACAGCGGCGACAGCCGCTTTGCGACCTATGAAAGCGGAATCGGCATGGTGCCTGCGGAAAACCTGGTCGGACGGGCGATGGTCACTTTCTGGTCGACCGACGGCAGCGCGTCCTACTGGAAGCCGTGGACCTGGTTCACCGCGCTTCGCGGGCGCCGCATCGGCAACGGCTATTCCGAATGAGTGCAGAGGTCGCCCGGTTCGTGACGGAAATGCTGGGACATTCGCCCAGCGACCTCACGCTCTTCGAGCGTGCCCTCAGCCATTCGAGCCGAGGGCCCGACAGTTACGAGCGGCTCGAGTTCCTCGGTGACCGCGTGCTCGGGCTGACCATCGCGCGAGCGCTCTACGATCGCTACCCGAACGAGCCCGAAGGCCAGTTGTCGCGTCGCTACAACGCCCTTGTCGCGCGCGAAACCTGCGCCGAAATCGGCCGCGAGCTGGGCCTTTCGGCGCTGATCCGCCTTGGCAAGCAGGCCCGCTCCGACGGCGCCAACGACAGCGACAATGTCGTGGGCGACGTGGTCGAGGCCCTGATCGGCGCGCTTCTGCTCGATGGCGGGATGGCCGAGGCCGAGCGATTCGTCCTCGCTCGCTGGGAGCCTTTTTTGTCCGGCCAGGGCCGCGCTCCGCAACATCCCAAGTCGGCGCTGCAGGAGCTCGCTGCCGCGCGCGGCCACCGGCCGCCGGCCTACGAAATCCTCTCCCGAACCGGCGCGCATCACCAGCCGAAGTTCGTCATCCGCGTGACGGTGAACGGGCTGGGCGACGCGACCGCGGAAGGATCGTCCAAGCAGGAAGCGGAAACCGCCGCGGCCGCGGAACTGTTGAACCGGCTAAAATGACAGAAAGCACTCGAGCCGGCTTCGTCGCGGTGATCGGCGCGCCCAACGCCGGCAAGTCGACGCTGGTAAACGCCCTGGTCGGGCAAAAGGTCGCGATCGTCAGCCCGAAGGCGCAGACCACGCGCGCCCGGCTGATGGGCATCGCGATCCTCGACCAGGCGCAAATCCTGCTCGTCGACACGCCCGGCATCTTTCAGCCCCGCCGCCGGCTCGACCGGGCGATGGTCGCCGCGGCGTGGACCGGTGCCCAGGATGCCGACCTCATCGTCCTCGTCATCGACGCATCGGAGCGCGTGAAGGACGAGGTTCTCGAGGGCCTCGCGCAACGTGCGCACCCGTTGTTCCTTGCCCTCAACAAGATCGACCTCGTCAAGAAGCCGCAGCTTCTGGCGCTGGCCTCCGGGCTCACCGAGCGGCTCAAGCCCGACAGGGTCTTCATGATCAGCGCGGCACAAGGCGACGGTGTGGCCGACCTCAGGCACGCGCTGGCCGACGCCATGCCGTCAGGCCCGTGGCTTTATCCCGGGGACGAAGTGTCCGACGCGACCGACCGGATGATCGCCGCCGAGCTGACCCGCGAGCAGATGTACGAGCAGCTTCACCAGGAGCTGCCCTATGCGTCCGCAGTCGAGACCGAGAGCTGGAAGGACCGCGAGGACGGATCGTCGGTGATCAACCAGCAGATCCTCGTCGAGCGTGACAGCCAGAAGGCAATCGTCATCGGGAAAGGCGGGAGGCGCCTCAAGGAGATC
>DATEEM010000096.1:0-53108 GCA_035281125.1 Sphingomicrobium sp.
CGCTCGGTCACCCCGGGCCAGATGGTCGTCAAGATCGTCCACGACGCCTTGGTCGAGACGCTCGGCTCGGACACCGCCGAGCTCGAGCTCAACGTCGCCCCGCCGGCCGTGATCATGATGGTCGGACTGCAGGGATCCGGCAAGACGACCACCACCGCCAAGCTCGCCAAGCGCCTCTCGGAGAAGGACCGCAAGCGCGTTCTGATGGCCTCGCTCGATGTCGCCCGCCCGGCGGCGCAGGAGCAGCTCGCGGTGCTGGGACGTCAGGCCGAGGTCGATACGCTTCCGATCGTCGCCGGCCAGCAGCCGGTCGACATCGCCAGGCGCGCGATCCAGTCGGCCAAGCTCCAGGCCTATGACGTCGTCCTGCTCGATACCGCGGGGCGGCTCCACGTCGACGACCAGCTGATGGCCGAGATGAAGGCGGTCGCCGCCGCGTCGAGCCCGACCGAGACCCTGCTCGTCGTCGACGCGCTGACCGGCCAGGATGCGGTCAACGTCGCCAAGGGCTTCGCCGGCGAGGTCGAGCTGACCGGCGTGATCCTGACGCGGATGGACGGCGATGCCCGCGGCGGCGCCGCCCTCAGCATGCGCGCGGTCACCGGCAAGCCGATCAAGTTCGCCGGCGTCGGCGAGGCGATCGACAAGCTCGAGGCGTTCCACCCCGACCGCGTTGCGGGCCGGATCCTCGGCATGGGCGACGTGGTCAGCCTGGTCGAGCGTGCAGCCGAGACGATCGAGGTCGAGGAGGCGGAGAAGATCGCGGCCAAGATGGCCAAGGGGAAGTTCGACCTCGACGATCTGTGGGCCCAGCTTCGCCAGATGCAGCGCATGGGCGGCCTCGGTGCGCTCGCCTCTATGATGCCCGGGCTCAAGGGTATGAAGGGCGCGATGGACAAGGCCCAGGATTCCAAGGCGCTGGTCCACATGGAGGCGATGCTGTCGTCGATGACCGCGAAGGAGCGGGCCAGGCCGGAGATCGTCAACGCCAAGCGCAAGATCCGCATCGCCAAGGGCAGCGGGACGACCGTCCAGGACGTCAACAAGCTGTTGAAAATGCATCAGGAAATGGCGACGGCGATGAAGCGGCTCAAGAAGATGGGCGGCTTCGGCAAGCTCGCGGCGATGTTCAACAAGGGCGGTTTGGAAGGCGCGCTCGGCGGTCTTGCCCCCCCGGGCGCCCTTCCTCCCGGCGGACTGGGCGGCGGCGCGGGGCTGCCCGGCCTCGGCGGTCAGCCGTTCAACCTCCCCCCGGGTTTCGACAAATTCTCAAAGAAATAGACAAACATACTGAAAGGAAAGATGTAAGATGGCACTAGCAATTCGCCTCTCGCGCGGCGGTGCAAAGAAGCGACCCTATTATCGCATCGTGGTCGCCGACAGCCGTTCGCCCCGCGACGGCCGCTTCATCGAGAAGCTCGGTACCTATAACCCGCTGCTGGCCAAGGATTCGCCCGAGCGGGTGAAGCTCGACGCGGAGCGTATTTCGCACTGGCTCGCCGTCGGCGCCCAGCCGTCCGATCGCGTTCTGCGCTTCCTCGACGCTGCCGGGATCCGCGAGCGTCCGGCCCGCAACAATCCGCAAAAGGCGGTTCCGGGCGAGAAGGCCAAGGAGCGCGCCGAGGCACGCGAAGCCAAGGCGGCTGCTCCGGCCGAAGAGGCTGCGGCCCCGACCGAGGCGGAGGAAGTCGCCGCCGATCAGGCGCCCGCCGACACTGCCGACATCCCGGCCGAAGAGCCGGTTGCCGAGCAGGCCGCGGCCGAAGCCGAGGCGGGCGAGGCCGCGCCCGTCGCCGAAGCCGCTGCGGAAGAGGTGGCTGCCGGTGAAGAGACCGTCGCCGAGGAAGCGGCCGAAGAGGCTGCCGCCGGCGAGCCCGAGGTGGTGGAGGCGCCGGACACGGCCGAGGCACCGGCCGAGGAGGCTGCCGCCGAGCAACCCGCGGAAGCCGGCGAATCGGCCGAGGCGCCCGCCGAGGGTTCCGACGATGTCGCTCCGCCGACCGAAGACTCGCCGCAGGCCGAGGAGGCCACCGCCAACGGTCAGGCGAACGAAGAGCCGGCCGAGGGCGCGGCGGAAGAGACCAAGGCGTAATGAATTCACCCTCCCCTCGATTTCGAGGGGAGGGGGACCGCTCGAAGAGCGGTGGAGGGGCCTTCTTCCAACTTGAAAGACCCCTCCACCAGCTTCGCTGGTCCCCCTCCCCGGCAACCGCCGGGGAGGATGTCCATGTCTGACCGCCGCATCGCCTTGGCCGTCGTCGCCGGTGCGCATGGCGTGAAGGGCGAGGTCAGGCTCAAGCTGTTCAGCGAAGGCGTCGAGAGCCTGTCGCGCCATGACAGGCTTTTTGTCGGAGGCGTCGAGCGCAAGGTTGAGGCAATTCGCGCCGCCTCGTCAGGGGCGATCGCGCGCATCGATGGCGTGAAGGATCGTTCGGCCGCCGAGGCGCTTCGGGGATCGCTGGTCGAGGTCGACCGCTCGGCGCTGCCGCCGCTCGAGGACGGCGAATATTATCACGCCGACCTCATCGGCCTTGCTGCCTTCGATCGCGATGGCACGGAAGTCGGCACCGTCGTCGGAATCGAGAATTACGGCGCGGGCGACCTGCTCGAAGTCGAATTTCCAGGCGGCAAAAGATCGCTGATCCCATTCAAACCGGGAATTGCCGAGCTCGACGGCGACCGAATCCTCCTCGATCCAGCCTTCCTCGCCTAGGACGACGGCGGCCGCCTTCTGAGCGGCGACGGCCTGTCCTTCTCGGAAAGAGGAGTGCAGCCTTTCCCAAGCACGACTCCGCGAAGCGCTTCCGCCATCAGCTCGCCCGCCGGGGGATCGAAGTTCGAAAGCACGACGATCACCCAGCCATTGTCGGGAAAGGCCGCGAGATCGGTATTCGAGCCCAGCGTCCCGCCGCCCTGGCCAATGCGCCAGACGCCGTCTCTCGGCCGGAACAAGCGCTCCCGAGTCGTCCTGGAAAGGAACTTGTCACCCGCCAGAGCCGCGCCGAGCCTGGCGAGGTCAGAAGCCGTGCTGACACCGTCGCCGGCGGGAGATGCGCGCCGCTCGCCGGAGCCCATCGGAATGGCCGCGGCCGAGCGCATCTCGGCAGCCATTTTGGATAGCGGCGAGGCCGTGCGGGTGTCGCCGGTAAGGCCGGTCGCTGTCATTCCGAGCGGCCGGAAAATCGCCGCTGCGAGATAATCCCCATAACTCTTCCCCGAAATTCGCTCGATCACCGCGCCCAACAGGAAGAATCCGCCGTTCGAATATTCCTGACGCTCGCCCGGCCGGAAGCTCGTCGGCTGGCTTGCGACCAAGTCGACCAGGTCGCTCGTCGTGCGCGCATCGAGAAGGGCGGCCTGAACCTCGGGAGACAGCCTGGTAAAGGCAGCCGCGCCGCTGCGATGGTCGAGGAGTTGCTGGATCGTCGCGGATGCAAGCTCGTCCGGCAGGTCCGGGACGTATTTCCCGACAGGATCGTCGAGCCCGAGCTTGCCCTGCTCGACGAGCAATCCGATCGCGGTTTTCGTCAGCACCTTTTGCACTGAGGCGAGCCGAAAGCGCGTGTCGGCAGAAATGGGCCGGCTCTGCGCTTCGTCCATGTAGCCCGAGGCGGTGACGAAATTGGTCGACGCGTCTTTCGCCAGAACGACTCCCGAGAAGGGGACGAGCGCCGCCTGTCGCTCATAACAGCGGGCAAGCTCGTCGTTTTTCGACGGCTCGTTCGCTGCTCCAAGGAACGGCGCTGCCGTGGCCGCAGCCGAAGCGATCAGGAAAAGGCGGACTGGCTTTCGCACGCTCGAACTCCTTCAAAGCGCTTGCGCGAACGAAGCTAAGCCGGCACCTACTCCACATGATAGACGATGTGCTGAGTAGGTCGAAGAAGGTGACGGACCCCGCCGCTGCGGCGGCATTCGCAAGCTCGAGATTGCGGCGCCTGGTCATGCTGTTCGCCGCTGCGCCGCTTAGCCTGTCCGAGGCGGCGGCAAGGGGCAATTACGACCTCAAGCGGCTCCACCATCATGTCGGACGGCTGGTGAAGCTGGGGCTGCTCAAGGTGTGCGGTATTCGCCCGCGCGGCGGACGGCCGATTAAAATCTATCGCGCCGTGAGCGACTCTTTCTTCGTTCCCGAGGAGCTTTTTCCGCGTCCCTTCGGCGAGGAACTGGCCCACGAGCTTCGCGAGGGCCTGGCGGCCGCTGCGGCAAGGTCGGCCCGCGGGTTGCTTCTCACCGTCGGGCCGAACGGCGAGCCCGTCGGCCGGGTCATCACAGAGCCGCGCGAGACGCGTGGGACGTTCGAATATTGGCGTGTGCTGCGGCTGTCGGAATCGGAATTCGAGCAGCTCAAGGCGGAGATCGACGCGGTCCTTCGGCGATTCGAGGCGAAACCCGTACGGCCGTCGCATGTCTATCTGGTTCATGCTGCGGCGGCCCGGCGAAGCGACGACAGCGGTCTCGTCGACAATCCCTGACCGGAGCGTCTAGCGCAGCAGCGGCCGCTTTTTCGACAGATCGTTGCGGATCGTCGTCGCCGCGACTCCACCTTCTCCCATCGCGTGGCTGATCTGGTCGAGGCCGTGGACCACGTCGCCCGCCGCATAGAGCCCCGGCACGCTGGTGCGCTGGTGGTCGTCGCAGAGAAAACAGCCGTCGGGGGCTAGCTTCGCTCCGACCATCTCGCCGAGCTGCGCATGCGTGTCGGAGCCCAGCGCCGGGTAGATGCTGTCGAATGTGTAATGGCCCTCGGCGGTCTCGACGACGATGCAGTCTCCGGTGATCGCTACGCCCTGGGCCGGCCCGTCGGCACAGTTGATGCCCGCAGCCTTGAGCTTGTCTTGGTCCTCGCGGCCAAGCTTGAGCGCCGTGTCGGGTGCGATGAGCGTGACGTCGGCCGTGAAGCAGCGGATGAACAGAGCTTCCGCGACGCCGTGACTGTCGCTACCGATTACCCCGACTTTCTTGTCGGTGACTTCATAGCCGTCGCAAATCGGGCAGTAGCGGACAAGCCCGCGGTCGAGCGCGTCGTCGTGAAGATCCTCGTCCATCGGCGGCCTGCGATTGGTCACTCCGGTGGCGAGGAGCACCGCTCTGGCAGTCGCCGTTCCTGAGCCCCAGGTCGCAGTGAACAGCCCGCTCTCTTCGTCGCGTTCGAGCTTGGTAACGAACTCGGTCTCGATCTTCGCGCCATATTTGCAGGCTTGGTCGCGCATGCGTTGCAGCAGCTCCGTGCCGGCGATGCCGTCGGGGAAGCCGGAGACGTTGCGGGTGCAGGGAATCCACGACGCGCGGCTCTTGCCGCCGTCCACGACCAGGATATCGAGGTGGAAGCGGGCGAGATAGATGGCGGCGGTCAATCCCGCCGGGCCGCCGCCGACGATCAGGCAATCGAGTGGTTCGTCCATGCGGTGCCCAATGGATTGTGATAGCGGCGGTTCCGTCATGCCATTCCGCGCCTCGGTCCTGACCCTCTACCCGGAAATGTTCCCGGGACCGCTCGGCGTGAGCCTCGCGGGGCGGGCGCTCGAAGAGGGAATCTGGACGCTCGACGCGAAAAACATCCGCGATTTCGCGACCGACAAGCACAGGAGCGTCGACGACACGCCGGCGGGCGGCGGCGCGGGGATGGTGCTTCGCCCGGACGTCCTCGCCGCCGCGCTGGACAGCGTCGCCGACGGCCGGCCGATGCTCGCGCTGTCTCCCCGCGGGCGACCGCTGGCCCAGGCGCGCGTGCGGGAGCTGGCGGCAGGCGAGGGCGTGATCCTGCTGTGCGGCCGCTTCGAGGGATTCGACGAGCGGATCTTCGACGCGCGGCCGCTCGAGCCGGTCTCAATCGGCGATTATGTGCTCTCGGGCGGCGAGCTCGGGGCGATGGTCATCCTCGATGCTTGCGTGCGCCTCCTTCCCGGGGTAATGGGCGCGGCCTCCAGCGGAGAGGAGGAGAGCTTCGATGAAGGTCTCCTGGAATATCCGCACTATACCCGACCAGTGACATGGGAAGGGCGCACGATCCCCGAAGTGCTGCGGTCGGGGGATCATGCGAGGATCGCGGCGTGGCGACACGAACGCGCGGTCGAGGACACACGGCTAAGGCGGCCGGACCTGATCGAGCGCCACGGGGGCGCATCGCAGGCACCGCCCTCTGGCGCGCAGCGGAAGAAATGAAGGCTGTAGAGCGATGAACCTGATCGAGACCCTTGAGCGCGAAGCGATCGACGCGCTGACCAAGGACAAGCCCGTTCCCGAATTCCGTCCCGGCGACACGCTTCGCGTCGGCGTGAAAGTGATCGAGGGCGACCGCACCCGCGTGCAGAATTTCGAAGGCGTTTGTATCGCCCGCTCGAACAAGGGCGTCGGCTCCAGCTTCACCGTGCGCAAGATCAGCTTCGGCGAGGGCGTCGAGCGCGTTTTCCCGCTTTATTCGCCGATCATCGACCATATCGAGGTCGTCCGTCGCGGCGACGTGCGCCGGGCGAAGCTTTATTACCTGCGCGGACGCACCGGCAAGGCGGCGCGCATCGCCGAGCGCCGGACCCTGCAGCGTGACATTCCGGGCGGTCAGGGCGCGGAGGCCGAGGCCGCCGCGTCCGAATCGACGGCCGGCGCTGAAAAGTAACTCCTACCGTCGGGCGCGGATTGCCCCGCGGTCGACCAGACGGGTGTAGAGGTGCCAGGTCGAATAGCCGAGCCAGGGCAGCACGACCGCCAGACCCACGAACGCCGGGAGCGATCCGAGCACGAGCAGGCCAACCACGGTTAGGCCCCAGCGGATCATCTGCGGCTTGTTGGCATGCGCCGCGCGCCACGATGCCGAGACCGCTTCCCCGGCGCTGACGTTACGGTCGACCAGCATTGGTAGCGACGCGACGCCGAGTGCCAGGACCAGCCAGCCGAACAGGGCGCCGACGACGGCTCCGGCGGCGATCAGCGCCCAGCCCGATG
The DNA here is from genome assembly GCA_035281125.1 of Sphingomicrobium sp. Lineage (GTDB taxonomy): Bacteria > Pseudomonadota > Alphaproteobacteria > Sphingomonadales > Sphingomonadaceae > Sphingomicrobium. The sequence continues at coordinate 6,940 of DATEEM010000096.1, forward strand.
CCGTAGTGAAGACCATCCCGAGGAATCCGCTGATGGACGTCGGTGTACCCCAGCCGAACAGGCTGACGTAAAGGAGAGCCGCCGCAATGAGCCACAGGGCGAAGATCGCGAGCAGCAGGCCTGCGACGATCCCCATGTCGTCGACCGTCGAGCGCTTGCGGACGTCGAGGAAGTTGAACCAATGGAGGTCGCGCTTCCCATCCTCGCGCAGTTTCGCGAGCTGGTAGAATCCGACCGCGGCGACCGGCCCGAGCAGGCCGACGCCGGCAACGACCGGGAAGAAGAAGGGGATGAGCGGCCGCGACGTCGTCATCACCACAGCGGCGACGCCGATCAACGTATAGACCAGGCCGGCGATGAAAATGTCGCCGCGCATGTCCATGAAATCGTCCCAGCCAGCTTTCAGCGCCCAGCGCAAATCGCCGTCGTCGATCTTGCGGACGGGACTCCGCGCAGGCCGCGCGGAAGGCTGGGAAGTGACCGTGCTCGTCGCCATGACACCGCTCCTTGAACAGGTGCCGTCCGGCGCAGCCGTCAGACCAGGCGCCGGGCGCCATCGGCTAAGCGCATAGCACAAGCCCTGCGAGTCGGTCAGAGCCTGATTTTGGAAAGCGTCAGCGTCTGGTCCGGAAGATATTGCGGCCGGGCGTTTTTCGGACGCGAGGCGACAAGCAGCCCGGCGTTCGGCGGCAGGCCGCGACGGGCCGCGACGAGCGTGAAGTCGATCGGCTTGTCGCTCGCGGCCACGATTTCGAGCGTCTGCCCGTCGCAGGTCCTGCCGAAGCAGCTGATAAAATATTTCTGCTTCTTAGCCGACGGGTCCAGCGGCCGAACGAAGCCCTTTACTCCGGCGGCGCGGATGTCGGCGTCCTTGGGGCCGATCAGCGTAATGCTGTCCGCCCCATTGGGTCTGAGCGTCACGCGAATCGTCCGCGTCTTTCCGCCGGCAGCGCCAGCGGCCAGCGGCTGCGCCGAGGGTGGCGTCACGATGTCGATCGGTGGCGCTGAAGCGAGCCAGCGCGGGCGATCGCTGAACGGCAGCTTGTCGCGTTTCCAGTCTCCGGCGTGCGAGAAACCAGGGGGAAGCGGCTTGCCGTCGTTCACCACCGACCACCAGCTCTTGCGTGTGTCGAGGTCCGTTACATGTTCGATCACGAAACGCTGCTGGCGATCCGGGGAATAGGCCGGAGCCGCGGCCGCCGCGCCCCAGCCGAGGAGGACGAGGCCTCCGGCGAGGATCGCAACTGCGCGCGCCCCGACGGAGCGGATCAGTGGCGCGATTTCGATCAGAACGGGCAGGATGAGCAGGGCGCCGAGCGGGGCGAACAGCCACATTGGACCGCCGTTCAAGAGCTCCTCGAGCAACGCCAGCATCGCGCCCCAGGTCAAATAAAGGAACAGGATGGCGAGCCATGACGCGATCCGTTCGGCAAGCGGCCACCGGCGCTTCGCCAATAATCCGACGAGTATGATGAGCGGCGGGAACAGGAAGAAGATGATCCCGCCGGGCGCAGCAAGCCCGATCGCGCCGCCGATCAGCAGGAACACGAGCCAGAACGCCGCGCGCAATTGCGTCCGATCCATTTTGGCCCCGACCGTCCCCAGCAATGCGGCTGCCGCGAGGATCACCGACGCATAGGTTGCGATGTGCGTCCACACTGGCTCGGCGCGCCAGAACATGCCGTGGCGGACCGCGCCGATGATCGCCAGCGCGACCCAGGTCACCGCGGCCGAGCCGATCATCGCGCCGATTGCGATCGCGGCACCGCGGAGCATCCGGCCGCGCCGCCAGCTGATCAGCCCGAAGGCGATTAGCAGGCCGACGATCACGATGACGCCCGCAATCAGCGGCAGGGTGATGAGGCCGCGGCCCGCTACATCCATGAAGATTCGCTCGCCCGTCGCGCTCGGGGCCGCGCCCGAGGCGAGCGCCTGGGTCAGCGCCAGCGTCTGGTCGCCCATGTGCTGGAGCGTGCGCCGGTCGAGCGCTTCGACGGTATCGCCCGCGCTGTGATAGCGCGTCTCGTTGCCGATCGGGGCGATATTGAGCGTCAGCCAGCCGCGAGAAGCGAAGCTGTTGACGTCGGTGTAATTGGGCATCTGCCGGTAGACGTCGGTCGACAGCGAATTGGCGACGGGTCGCGCGGCCGAGTGGCTGAACAGTGCTATCGCGGCGCCGTTGGGAACACTGGTTTCGAACATGTTGGCCGGGCCGCTCACCCCGCGTGCCTCGAGGTTGACCAGGCTGTCGACATTGCGGCTCAGCGGGTCGGCGAGGAACGCGCGGGCGCCGACGAGTCCCAGCTCTTCGCCTTCGTTGAACAAAAGGATGACCGGGCGCTTCAGCGCCTGCCGGCTGATGATCGAGCCGACCTCGAGCAGGGTCGCTACCCCGATCCCGTCGTCGCCGGCGCCCGGGCCGACGGGCGTGCTGTCGTAATGGGCGTTGAGGAGCACCGCCTTGCCGCCGGGCGGGCCGAGCATGGCGATCACGTTGCGCACCCGTGCGCAGGACACGCCGCGCTGCTTGAACAATTCGTTGCACGCGACCTGGTCGCGGACGATCGGCGTCAGCCCCATCGACCGGAGCAGCATGACGATCTTGTCGCGGACGCGGTCGTTGGCCGGCGTGTCGGCGGGGTGGGGGCGCTGGTCGCCGAGGACGAACGCCAGGCGCCCCGCGGCGCGCTCGGCGTCGAAGCGGTCGGGCGCATTGTCGGCGCGAACGGGCGGGAGTTCGATCAGCGCCGACTTCGCGGCCATCGCGCCAAGCAGGGCAGTGAAGACCAATGCGAGCAGCAGGATCGGTCGGCGCATATTCCCCCCTTGGCCGGCGCGGGCCGCGACGCCATATCGCTTTCCTCGCCGGCTTGCGATAGGCGCAGCGCGCGACGTTTTCGGAGACAAAGAATGGGTTATCGGGTCGCGGTCGTCGGGGCGACGGGCAATGTCGGGCGCGAGATATTGAACGTGCTCGCCGAGCGCCAATTCCCGCTCGACGAGGTCGCAGCGATCGCCTCCGCGCGTTCGACCGGCGACGTCATCGACTTCGGTGAGAGCGGCGAGACTCTCAGCGTCAGAAACCTCGAGCATTTCGATTTCGCCGGCTGGGACATGGCCCTGTTCGCCGCCGGCTCGGCCGTATCGAAGACCTATGTGCCCAAGGCCGCCGGGGCAGGCTGCACGGTGATCGACAACAGCTCCTTGTTCCGGATGGACCCCGACGTGCCGTTGATCGTGCCCGAGGTGAATGCCGATGCGATCGCGGGCTATCGCAAGAAGAACATCATCGCCAACCCGAACTGCTCGACCGCGCAGCTGGTCGTGGCGCTGAAACCGCTGCACGAGGCGGCGAAGATCAAGCGCGTGGTCATCGCCACCTACCAGTCGGTTTCAGGCACCGGCAAGTCGGCGATGGACGAACTGTTCGAGCAGTCGCGCAACATCTTCGTCGGGGACCCGAGCGAGCCGAAAATCTACCCCAAGCAGATCGCCTTCAACGTGATCCCCCAGGCCGGCGATTTCCTCGAGGACGGCGCGACCACCGAGGAGTGGAAGCTGGTGGTCGAGACCAAGAAGATCCTCGACCCGGCGATCAAGGTCAGCGCGACCTGCGTCCGCGTCCCGGTGTTCGTCGGCCATAGCGAAGCGGTGAACGTCGAGTTCCAAGATGAGATTTCGGCCAAAAAGGCGCAAGCGATCCTGCGCGAGGCGCCGGGCGTGATGCTGGTCGATAAGCGCGAGGCGGGCGGCTACGTCACGCCGGTCGAATGCGTCGGCGACTATGCGACCTTCGTCAGCCGGGTGCGCGAGGACCCGACGGTCGAGAACGGCCTGTCGCTGTGGGTGGTCAGCGACAACCTCCGCAAGGGCGCCGCGCTCAACGCGGTGCAGATCGCCGAGCTGCTCGGCCGCAAGCATTTACAGAAAGCGGCCTGAGCCATAGCCTCCGTTCCGGCTAGGGAGACGGCCATGAAGAGATTAGCCGCGTCGGGTCTCGCATTGATCCTGCTTGCCGGGTGCAAGGTGCACCGGGCGTCGGAACAACCGGCGGTCACGACGGAGGAGGCGATCCGCATCGCCGAAGCGGCCGAGGCCAATTTCACGACGGGCGACGTCAACAAGGTGATGGCCCAATATGCGCCTGGTGCGGTGATGTTCGATGCCGGGAGCCCGGCCTTCAGCACCGACCGCAAGGTGCAGACCGGATGGGCGCAAAGCTTCGTCAGCATGAAGCCGGCCGACTATCACGTGCCCGACCGCCAGATTCAGATCCTCGGGCCCGATGCCTTCATCAGCTCGGGAACCGAGATGTTCACCGTCGCCGCAGGCGCGGCCCGCCCGACGCTTACGTTCCGTTTCACCGATGTGTTCCAGCGCCAGCGGGACGGCAGCTGGAAAATCGTCCACGAACATCTGTCGAGCCCTCCAGCCGCGGCGCCGAAGTAGCCGATCCCCATGGGGAACCGGGCCCGGCTTACGGCTTGTCGCTCCAGTGCCGCAGCAAATTCTGCTGGACGAGCTGGAGCCGGCCGAAATTCTCCGGGTCCATCTTGAGCCCCTCGAGCGCCGCGACCTCGTTCAGCTCGAACAGCAGGTTGCGACGGAACGGGTCCTGGATTCGGCTCTGAATGAAGGTGATCGCCACGAGCCGCTCGCCGCGGGTGACGGGCACGACCTGGTGCAGCGTGTCGGAAGGGTAGACGATCGCCTCGCCGGGCTGCAGCTTGAACGTCAGGTCGGCGTCGCCGATCCGGATATGGAGCTCGCCGCCGTCATAGTCGGCGGGATCGTTGAGGAAGATGGTGCAGGAAAGGTCGCTGCGGAGGGTCGCGCCGGGCAGCTGGATGAAGGCGGCGTCGGCATGCGCGCCATATTTCATCCCCGGCTTGTAACGGGTCATCATCGGCGGAGCGAAGGCGACCGGGAAGGCGAATTCCATGAACTCCGGCGAACGCAGCATCGCCTGGCGAAGCAGTTCAGAGCTCTTCTGATAGGCGGCGGGCTCATGCAGCTGCTCGTTCTGCTTGGCGGTATTGTGCGGATTGCTGATGCGGCCGTCGATGAACGGCGCCGACGCCGCGATCTTGCGGCAATCGGCCACCTCTTCCGGCGTCAGGATCTGCAAAACCCGGTACATTAGATCTCCCCGGCTCGTTCGAGGGCCCGAGCGAGCAGCGGCGACTTTTCGGCTTCGCGGGCGAGCATGGCAAGGGAGTCATCGATCGCCGCGCGGTTGGCTTCGGTGGCTTCGTCAATCAGCTCGCGGCGGAGCGCGGCGCTGTAGTCATGCTCGAGTGCTTTCGCGTAGCGGGCTGTCAGCGGTCCCGTCGCGACGTCGTGGACCTGAGCCTCGGCCACCTGGAAGCCGAAGAAGCGGGCGATCCGGCCAAGCTCGCCCGGCATGTCGCCGAGCATGATATCGAAGTCCGCCCAGGCGATTCGGCGGCCCGGCATCGCCTCGGCCGCGGCTTCCAGCGCCGTCATCTCGCACGCCCAGCCGATCGCCGCGAGCTCGACGTCGCGCCGCGCCGGCGGCAATGTGATTCCCCGCCCGCGCAGCCGGTCCGCGCGCATCGCCGCCAGCGCGTGCGATTCCTTCACGCTATTCTCGCCGGCAAGGATGCTCGCGACATAGTTTCGCGGGGTTGCGAACATGAACAGCGCGCGCTCGCCGGGCGGCACGAGCTGGGGCGCGATCTCGCCGGCGAAGCTGGTGGCCTTGACGCAGGCGACCTCCTTCTCGGCGAAGACGCGCGACATCAATTTGGCGACGGGCGGCAAATAGCGTTCGCGCACGATGGGCGGGCTGAGCGCGAGGTCGCGCAGCAGCCGCGGCTCGCGGATCGCCAGCAAACCCGGAAGCTCGCCGAGCAGCCGCGACACCAGGGTCGAGCCGACATGGCCGATGTGGAAGATCCACCGCGCATCGCAGCGGTCGTCGACATCCATCGCTGCTTCGACCTCGCTCCAGGGGACGACCTGCGCGTCGACCGGCGCCTGGAGCATGCGGTCGTCGAGGAAGCTCGCGGCGCGGTAGGAATCGCGGTCCATCGCCACCAGCCGCACCTGGCCCGCCGACGGATCGAGCGCCTGCGCGAGCCACTTCGCGTCGCGGGCGATCTCTTCGCGGGTCGGAGCGCTGGACATGCCGCCCCTTAGCCGCGCATTGGCGACTTCACCAAGGGAGGCATCCGATGGCTCAGCAAATGACCGGCGGCTGCGCGTGCGGGCGGATCCGCTACAGCGCGAGCGTCGAGCCCGAAGAGGCGTATCTCTGCCATTGCCGCATGTGCCAGAAATCGACTGGATCGGTGTCCATCGCGTTCGTCCACGCACCGCTGGCGGACGTGGAATGGGAACGTGAGCCCGACTGGTACGACAGCTCAGCCATCGCGCGCCGGCCCTATTGCCGCGAATGCGGGACCTCGCTCGGGTTCGCCTTCAAGCAGGGCAGCGACAAGATGGACCTGACGGTCGCGAGCTTCGACGACCCGTCGCCGTTCAAGCCCAAACACCACTTCGGTGCCGAGAGCATCCACCGCGCCTGGCTGAACACCGAGGGCCTGCCCGAGTATCGCACGGCCGATTACCAGAAGCTGGTCGACAAATGGGTCGAGGCGACGGGCGAGTTTCCAGGCTAGGGCCTCAGCCCTTGATCACTGCTTTCAGGACCTCCTGAAGCCACGGCCATTTTCCCAGCGGCTCGAACAGCAGGTTGAAGAGGTTGGCGCCGACCGCCACCCACGTCGCCGGATGATTCACCCGCCCGTATCTTTTCGCCGCCCAGAACAGCAAGCCAAGGATGATCGCGGTCGTCAGGTAGAGCGAATAATCGCGTTGTCCGGTGTCGTCCCGCCCGAAAATTGCGCCCCAAAGCACGCCGATCCCGCGTCCGAGCGACGGCATCATGATGATGAAGACCGTCGAGATCAGCCACCAGGCGTGATCGTGCAGCGAGCGGCGATGGCGGATCGCCTGGATGACCGCGAAAATGAAGGCCGACATCATGACGAACTCGACCGCTGCGATGCCGTAGAAGAACCATGGCTCGAACGGCCCGAATTGCTCGGGCATCTGGGCCGAGCGCTCGGCGTTCGCGATATCGCGATGCAGCGCGCCGAGCGCGGTCAACGCGACTCCGCCGGCGAGGAAGAATCCGATGATCCCATTTGTCCGGTGCAGGTCGAACTGCCGGCTCGCCGCATAATATGGCTGGAGGATCAGGAAGAGATACCACAGCGTGGCGCTCCAGTAATGGACGTGCACCGCCCAGGCGTTCTCGGTGAAGTCCCCCCAATAATCGTAGAATATCCCGATTTGCATGATCGCCATCGGGATGATCATCCACAGGTACAGATCGTTGTATCGGTTCAGGCCCTTGCGACCGTCGATCGACATCGCTTCCCCCCGCGCACTTGTCGCCTAGGCCCTCTTGGCGCAGGGCCCGTCCGCCCCCGGACGCATTCGTTCATAGTCGAATTCACGTCATTCGCCAGCAGCCCGTTGTGCGGTTGATCGCTCGGCTATCCGGTCATTGCAAAGTAGGGTTTCGCCTGACATGCGCGTTTAGCAATGCAGCGCTTTGCCTGCCGCTCCGACGTCGCGGTCTCGATGGCTCCCTCGCGCGTTCGCGCGCGTACGCGCGCGCGTTGAGGTGTCAACATTGACAACTTTCGAACCCCATGGCTGAGGTTGACACCCACTTCTGGACCGCGTCGGACGGGGCCGAACTCGCCTTCCACGAGCTGGGTGAGAGCAGGGCCGTGGTCCTGCTCCACGGCCTGTTCTCCGACGCGCACATGAACTGGATCAAGTTCGGCCATGCGGCGCGGATTGCGCGGGAAGGCTTTCGCGTGATCATGCCGGACCTGCGCGCGCACGGGCACAGCGCCAAGCCGCGCGGCGCCGACCATTATCCCCAGGGCATCCTCGCCCGCGACCTGAAGGAGCTGGTCGCGCACCTCGGTCTCGACGCGTTCGACCTTGGCGGTTTCTCGCTCGGTTCGCGGACCATTGTCGAGGCGGTGGGCGAGGGGATGCGACCGGGCAAGGCGATCCTCGGCGGCGCCGGGCTCGAGGGGCTGCGCAACTGGGAGCGGCGCAAGACTTTCTTCCTCGAGGCGATCGAGCTGTTCGACTCGGTCCAGCGCGGCGACCCGCACTGGCTGTCGGTCCAGTTCATGAAGAGCCAGAAGGTCGACCGCGTCGCCGCGGCGCATCTGCTCGAAAGCTTCGAGGACGCGTTCATGAACTGGCTCGAGGCGTTCACTATGCCCACGCTGGTGGTTTGCGGCGACCAGGACGACGACAACGGCTCGGCCGAAGAATTGGCCAACGTGTTGCCCAACGCCGTCTTCCGCGAGGTGCCGGGCACGCACATGAGCAGCGTCACCAGGCCCGAGCTCGGCGAGGAAATCGCCCGTTTCCTCGCGGCCTGACGAAACGTGCCGACGGCTTGACGAACCGCGCTGGCAAGTTGCACTGGCAGGCCCACGCGACATCGATATTTCTCTGGGGAGAGGATTTCCTGTGATGAAGCTTGCCGCATCCGTTTCGCTCGCCGCGTTGCTGCTCGTGGGCTGCGCCGCTCAATCCGCTCCGTCCGCCGCGACCGCGGCCACCGAGCCGCTTCCGCCGCCCCCGGCGGTCAACGACGGGCCGGCGCCGACGGCCGAACAGGCGCGCGAGTTCATCGCCCGGGTCGAAAAGGACCTGTTCGATTTCAGCGTGATCTCGGGCCGCGCCGCCTGGGTCAACGCGACCTACATCACCGACGATACCGACGCGCTCAACGCCTATTTCGGCACGATCGGGACTGAAAAGACGATCGAGTACGCAAAGGAGGCGGCGCGCTACGCCGCCCTTCCCGGGCTCGACTATGACACCGCGCGCAAGCTCAACATCCTGCGCACCGCGCTGGTCCTGCCGGCGCCCTCGACTCCGGGCGCGGCGGCCGAGCTGAACGAGATCGCGACGCGGCTGCAGTCGACCTACGGCAAGGGCCGCGCGACGCTCGACGGCAAGCCGATCACCGGCGACGAGGCCGAGGAGCGGATGGGTACGCTGCGCGACCCGGCCAGGCTCAAGGAGGTCTGGACCAGCTGGCACACCAATGTCGGCCGGCCGATGCGCCAGGATTATACGCGCCTGGTCGAGATCGCGAACCAGGGCGCGAAGGAGCTCGGCTTCGCCGATACCGGCGCCTTGTGGCGGTCCAACTACGACATGACGCCGCAGGAGTTCTCGGCGATGTACGACCGGCTGTGGAGCGAGATGAAGCCGCTCTACGACCAGCTCCACTGCTACACGCGGACCAAGCTCAACCAGAAATATGGCTCGTCGGTCCAGCCCGCCACGGGGCCGATCCGCGCCGACCTTCTCGGCAACATGTGGGCGCAGGAATGGGGCAACATCTATGACGTCGTCGCGCCCAAGGGGACCGGCGACATCGGCTACGACCTCACCGATTTGCTGAAGAAAAAGAACTATACGCCGGAGCAGATGGTCAAGGCCGGCGAGCGTTTCTACACCTCGCTCGGCTTCCCGGCGCTTCCCGCCAGTTTCTGGCAGCGCTCGCAGATCACGCGTCCGCGCGACCGCGAGGTCATCTGCCATGCCTCGGCCTGGGACGTCGACAACAAGGACGACCTCAGGATCAAGATGTGCACGCGGGTGAATGCCGACGACTTCGTCACCATCCACCACGAGCTCGGGCACAATTTCTACCAGCGGGCCTACAACCAGCAGCCGTTCCTCTATCTCAACGGTGCGAACGACGGGTTCCACGAGGCGATTGGGGACTTCATCGCGCTGTCGGTGACCCCGGAATATCTCGTCCAGATCGGGCTTCTCGACCGCAAGGACGTCCCCGACGCGAGCAAGGACACGGGGCTGCTGCTGCGCCAGGCCATGGACAAGGTCGCCTTCCTGCCGTTCGGGCTGATGGTCGACAAATGGCGCTGGGGCGTGTTCGATGGCTCGATCCCGTCCAGCGGCTATGAGGCCGGCTGGACCAATCTTCGCCAGCAGTATCAGGGGATCGTCCCGCCGGTTCCGCGCACCGAGGCGGACTTCGACCCGGGCGCCAAGTTCCACATCCCGGGCAACACGCCTTATGCGCGCTATTTCCTCGCGCGGATCCTCCAGTTCCAGTTCTACAAGGCGGCGTGCGACATTGCCGGTTGGAAGGGGCCGCTCCACCGCTGCAGCTTCTACGGCAACAAGGAAGTCGGGCAGCGGCTGAATGCGATGCTGGCGATGGGGGCGTCGCGGCCGTGGCCCGAAGCGCTCGAGGCGTTCACCGGGACGCGCGAGATGTCGGGCAAGCCGATGCTCGAATATTTCGCGCCCTTGCAGACCTGGCTCGAGCAGCAGAACCGCGGCAAGCAGTGCGGCTGGTGAAATGAAAAAGGGGCGCCGGTGACGGCGCCCCTTGATCGTTCGGCATGCGCGACCGTTCAGGTCGTCGCGCGGCCCTTGGCGCGGCTGCGGCCGCTGGCCGAACCGCTGGTTCCGCCGCCGCCGCTGGTCCGGCCAAGGCTGGCGTTGCCGCCGCCGGTCTCGCTCATGCCGCGCGTGACGGAGCTGCCGCTCGCACCGGAGCCGGAGGCGGTCGAGCCGGCGTTGGTCAGGCCCGCCGTATCGTCCATCATTCCGTTGCCGGAACCGCCCATGTTGCCGGTCCACTCGCCGATCTGGTCGCTGAGATTGCTCAGCTGATCGCTGATCTGCGAGCGGCGCGACCACAGGAACACGCCCGCGGCCGCTGCTCCGGCAGCCGCCGCGGCCGCCGCGACGGGGCGCTCGCGGACCATGTCCATCACTCCGCCGCTGCTATACTGGTTGCGGCCGGTCGGGTTGTTGTTGCGGCCGCCGCGGTTACCACTTCTCGGCATCTTACTCTCCTCACAAATTGTTTCGCTCTCAATCCGTCCAAACGATTGAAAGCGCTCGCTGTTCGGCGCGCTCGCGATGCGAGCGACGAGGAGAGGCGCGGCAGCGACGGGACGTCAGGCGGTGGCCAACTGGTCGAGGAGATATTCGGCCGAGGAAGCGCGATATTCGCCCGGAGCCTCGACATTGAGCTGCTCGACCACGCCGTCGTCGACGATCATCGAATAGCGTTGCGAGCGCTTGCCCATGCCGAACTTGCTGCCATCCATGACGAGACCGGTCGCCTCGGCGAAGGCGCCATTGCCGTCGGCGAGCATGGTTATGTCGTCGGATCCGTCGCGCTGGCCCCAGGCCTGCATTACGAACGGGTCGTTGACCGAGATGCACGCGATCTCGTCGATGCCGCGGCCCTTCAGCTCCTGCGCCTTTTCCACGAACGACGGCAGGTGCCGCGCCGAGCAGGTCGGGGTGAATGCGCCCGGGACTGCGAACAGGGCGACCTTCTTGCCGCCAAAGAACTCGCCGCTGGTCGTGGGCTGCGGGCCTTCCGCTCCGGCGATGGCGAGCGGAACGTCGGGCAGGCGGTCGCCGACTTGGATGGTCATGGGGATATCTCCTTCGCGTCAGATCGACCGGCAGATAGGCTCGGCAGACAGTGCTCTCAAGCCTTGCCCGCCGCGCCGCTCGGTCTCATTGTCGCGGGCGTGGAGCAACCGACCTTTCTCTCCGGCAAGCTTCTCCTCGCGATGCCCGGCATGGCCGATCCGCGGTTCGAGCGGGCGGTCATTGCGATGTGCGTGCATGACGAGAACGGCGCGGTCGGGATCGGGGTCGGCCACAAGCGCGCAGGGATAAGCTTTCGCGGACTTCTGAAACAGCTCGAGATCGACCCCGGTGAAGCCCCGGACTGTGCGGTGCATCACGGCGGACCGGTCGAGCCGGGGAGGGGCTTCGTCCTGCATTCGTCCGATTGGGGCGGCCAGGATACGCTCCACGTAACCGGTCCGAGCGGCGAGATTTTCGCCATGACCGGCACGATCGACGTGCTCAAGGCGATTGCCGACGGCAAGGGCCCGTCGCGCTGGATCGTCGCGCTTGGCTATGCCGGTTGGGGCGAGGGCCAGCTCGACGAGGAGATGACGCGCCACGGCTGGTTCGCGGCCGCCGGTGATTCCAAGATCCTGTTCGATACGCCGACCGACGAGCGGTGGGCAGCCGCGTTCAAGGCCGAAGGGATCGACCCGCGGTTGCTGGCGAGCGAGACCGGGGCGGCCTGATTATCGTTCGGCGAGGGGCCCGAGCTCGTCGATCATCGGCCCGAGCCATTGGCGATAGGGTTCCGCGGCGCCGATGCTGTCGCGGTTGATCGGCCGGCGAACCTGCTCGCTGCTGGGCGTCGCCACCGCCGCCGTGGACCGATGGAACTCCATGCATTCGGGTTCGAAGTCGAGGCCAAGGAAATCGAAAATCTTTCGCACCTGGTTCTCCGCGTCGTCGACTATGTCCTCGTAACGGACGTGCAGGATCCCGCCCGGCGACGCTGCGCTGACCGCTTCGACCATTCGAACATAATCCTGGTAGAAGCGCGCGATGTCGCGCTGATCGTTGGACGCGATATGGCCCTCGGCGAACAGCATCTTGAAGTTGGACCAGCAGCAATCGAGCGCGTTGCGGCGCAGGTCGATGATCCGCGCGTTGGGAAGGATCAGGCGGATCAGGCCGACATGCACCCAGTTGGTGTTGAGCTTGTCGATGAATCGTGGGCGATTCAGCGGCCGGTAGTCGGCGGAGCGCTCGACATACCATCGGCCGAGCTCGGTAAGCTCATCGCCTGAAATTCCGGCGATGCGCTCGGCATAGCCGCTGTCCGAACCCCGACGCACCTGCTCATGCAGGCGCGGCATGATGGGCAGCTCGCCGCCCGGTTCGATTTGCGAATGGCAGCCGAGGATGCGCTCGAGCAGGGTGGTGCCCGATCGGGGCATTCCGATGATGAAGATTGGGGAGGCGTCGGCGAACCCGGCCGAGCCGTGCCGCGCGAAGAGATCGGCGCTCAGGGCATGGATCAGCTTGTTGATCTTCGCCCGGGCATCGGCCGAATCATAAGGGTGCGCGATGGCGCGAAGCCGCTTGCCTTCGGCAATGTGGTTGAACGCGGCCTCATGATCGCTGCGGCGTTCCGCGAGGATCCCCAGGGAAATGTGCAGGGGGCCGCCGTCTTCGGCGGTTCCGCCGCGCGCCACCAGCGCCTGCTCCAGCGTCGCGACGTCCTCGTCACCTATCTCGGACGCAAAATAATAGACCAGGCCCCACCACGCCGCGCCGCTATTCGGATCGAGCGCAAGCGCCCGGCGGAAGGCGGCCACGCTCTCCTCCTTTCGGCCGAGCATGCGCAATTGCTGCGCGTAGATGATCCAGGTCGCAAGGTCGCCGGGATCGAGCGCGAGCACCTTGCCATAGACGGCGGCCGCCTGTTCGTGCTCGTTGGCTTCGGCGTGAAGCTCGGCGAGGTACTGCAGCGCGGTCTTGTTGCCCGGCTTGCGGCGAATGACCTCCGACACAACCTGTATGGCTTCGCCAAGCCGGGCCTGGAGCACGAGGTTCTTCGCAAGGACCATGATCGCGCGCAGGAAGCTCGGGGCGCGAGCGAGAATCGTCCGCAAGGCGGCTTCGGCGCGCTTGAGCTCCCAGGCCTGCATATCCGCTTCGGCGGCCATGGTCCGCGCGAGCAAATCGTCGGGATGCGCTTCCAGGAAACGGTCGACCTTCGCTCGCGATTCTTCGATGCGGCCTTCCTCCTTGGCGACCGCGGCTTCGTTGAGCTCGGGATTCCGGAACCCGGCCTGGATCGCCGCCAGCTCGGCGTCCTCAGCGTCTTCGGTCAGTCCGAGACGCCGGCAGGCTTCCGCGGCAAGGCGAAAAATCCTCGCGTCCGGAGTCGACGGCAGGAGCATCTCGGCGTGCGACAGCGCGGCGCTTGGGTCGCTGTCGAGCAGCTCGCGGATCGAGTTCAGCAGGTCGTCGACGCCGTCATCGACCGGGGCGGCGATCGGGTCGGTCATTCAGGAAGCTCAAGGACTTGCATGCGCGTCCTACTATCGAAAACCGCCGCACCCGCAACGAGGAACAACATATAAAGAATCCTTTATATTTGCGTTGTAGCGGGCGCGCCGCTAGGGCGGCCCCGACATCGCGCCGAGCGGCGCAAGCACAGTTCATTGGAGAATTTCGACGTGGCGACGCAGGCTGAAACCCGTTTCAACGACTATGTCGTGAAGGACATCGGCCTTGCCGACTTCGGCCGCAAGGAGATCGAGATCGCCGAGACCGAAATGCCCGGCCTCATGGCGTTGCGCGACGAGTTCGGCGCGTCCAAGCCGCTGAAGGGCGCGCGGATCACCGGTTCGCTGCACATGACGATCCAGACCGCGGTGCTGATCGAGACCTTGCTCGAGCTCGGCGCGGAGGTCCGCTGGGCCAGCTGCAACATCTTTTCGACCCAGGACCATGCGGCCGCCGCGGTCGCGGCCCGCGGCATCCCGGTCTTCGCGATCAAGGGCGAGACGCTCGAGGATTACTGGAATTACGTTGTCCGCATCTTCGACTGGGGCCGCGACACGACCGCCAACATGATCCTCGACGACGGCGGGGACGCGACCATGTTCGCCTTGTGGGGCCATCGGGTCGAACAGGGCGAAGAGCTGTTCACGCCGTCGAACGAGGAAGAGGAAATCTTCGTCGCGACGCTGAAGCGCTTTCTCGCCGAGCGGCCGGGATATCTCACCAAAACGGTCGAGACCATCAAGGGCGTTTCCGAGGAGACGACGACCGGCGTCCACCGGCTCTACGACCTGGCCAAGAAAGGCAAGCTCCCGTTCCCGGCGATCAATGTCAACGACAGCGTGACCAAGTCGAAGTTCGACAATCTCTACGGCTGTCGCGAGAGCCTGGTCGACGCCATTCGCCGCGCGACCGACGTCATGCTCGCCGGCAAGGTCGCGGTCGTCGCCGGCTTCGGGGATGTCGGCAAGGGCTCGGCGGCGTCGCTCCGCCAGGGCGGCGCGCGCGTTCTGGTGACCGAGATCGACCCCATCTGTGCGCTCCAGGCGGCGATGGAAGGCTATGAGGTCGTGACGATGGAGGACGCGGTGAAGCGCGCCGACATTTTCGTCACCGCCACCGGCAACATGGACGTGATCACGCTCGATCACATGCGCGAAATGAAGAACATGGCAATCGTCGCCAACATCGGCCACTTCGACAGCGAGATCCAGATCGGCGCCCTGGCGAACTTCAAGTGGACCGAGATCAAGCCGCAGGTCGACGAGGTGGAGTTCCCCGACGGCAAGAAGATCATCGTGCTGTCGAAGGGCCGGCTGGTGAATCTCGGCAATGCGACCGGCCACCCGAGCTTCGTGATGAGCTCGAGCTTCACCAACCAGGTGCTGGCGCAGATCGAGCTGTTCACGCGGTCTGACCAGTACAAGAATGACGTCTATGTGCTCCCCAAGCACCTCGACGAGAAGGTCGCGCGGCTTCACCTCGATAAGCTCGGCGTGAAGCTGACCAAGCTCAACGACAGGCAGGCGTCCTACATCGGCGTCTCGCCCGAAGGGCCGTTTAAGCCCGACCACTACCGCTACTGAACGTTCACTCGACGATCAGCGGCGACGCGCGGATCCAGCGCGACGCGAGGCATTTGACCCCCCGGGTCACCGGTAGTCCGGCGTGGATCGCGCGCGGGTCGGGCACGCCATTGGCCGACGCATTGCGGAACAGCAGGCCGTCGCCGGGGCTTCCGCGGACCTTGAGCCCGACGGCCGGGAACGCCGTTTCGCCGCCTTCATAATCTTCGTTGAGATAGACGAGGAAGGTCAGCACCCGCTGGTGCTCCGGCGCCACTCCAGGCAGCGCGTCGCTATGTTCGTGATATTGCTCGCCGGGCTCGTACCGCAGCACCTGCAGCGGCTCGCCGGCTCGAACCTCCGATCCGCTGGCGGCGGCGAGACGGCGGTTGAGCGCGTGGATCGCGGGATTTTCCAGCCGAAACGGAAATGCCGCGGCGCTCGACGTACGCACCGGGTTTCGTACCTGCCGCCCCGTTACTGGATCGACCACGACGCTCGGTTCGAGCATCGGCTCGGCGATCGCGATGAGATAGGCGGATTCGTCGGCGCTGAAGAGGCCGGGGAATAGCCGCACGTCAGGCGTGTCGCTGAGGCTCTCGAAGGGATGGTCGCGGAGCGGTTGGCCGTCCGGGCCAAGGTCCATTGCCTCGATCAGCTGCAGCTGTCGCGCGGCTTCGGGATCGTTGGTCCCGGCCTCGCGCAGGAGCTGGACTGCCCGCTGCCAGTCGCCAGGTCCCCCGATCCCGCCGGCGAGAAAGGCCCGGGTGATCGCCGCGGATTCCGCGTCGCCGAGGTCCGCGGCGCGTGCGAACAGCGCCCGCGAAGCCGCAAGGTCGCGACGCACCACCTGCCCGCCCAGGCACCACATTCCGAGCTCGCGGGCGGCGAGTGCGTCGCCTCCTCGCTCGGCACGCTGGAGAATTTGGGCGGCGCCGTGGACGTCGTTCCGCTCCAACAGAAGATTGGCCTGGGTGACGGCTTCGCTCACCCGCTGTTTCTGACAGTGTGAAGCACGAAAAAAAAGAGCCGGGGGTTTCCCCCCGGCTCGCAAGTTTCGGCGATTCCGACGCGCCTAGAAGCGCGCCTTGATGCCCGCATAATAATTCCGGCTGCGGATGCTGTAGATCGAGCTGCCGGCGCCGAGTCCGGTGAGACCGAACGGCGGCTTGCGGTCAAAGACGTTATTAATGCCGAAATAGGCCTGGATGTTCTTCACCATGCCGATCTGGCCGGTATCCCACTGGAACCGGAGGTCATGGTAGAAGACCGCCGGGTACTGGCGGACGTCGGCCCAGTCGGCGTCGTTCGGCGGACAGCCAGCCAGGGTGCACGCCGTATCGAGCTGGTTGAAGTCCTCGAACAGGTTCACGTACATCGGACCGATGTAGCGGAGCCGGTGGCCGACGGTCAGCTTGCCGACCCTGACGTCCGTATCCAGCCGGAACTCGTCCTTCGGGTTACCGAGCTCTTCGAGGAGCCGGTTTTCGAAGTCCGGCAGGGCCGGGTTCTGGAAGTCGCTCGACTTGATCGTGTGGACGTAGATCAAGTTGGTGTCGAGGATCGCTTTCCCGAACAGCCGCGTCCGGTAGCTGGCATTGATGTCAATGCCCTTCCGTTCCCGACTCGCGAAGTTCTGGCCGGCCGAGACCAGTGCGTTGCTCGCCTCACCCGAGACCCAGCCCGGCTGGTCGCCGGCCGAGTTCGTACCCGGGCCAAGCCAGCGCGTGAAGAGACTGCACAGCGGGTTGCTCGATCCCGGCGCCCGGTCGTAGCAGCCGTTGACGATCGCCTGCGCGGTAAGCGAGACGATCACGTTTTTGACCTCGATGTCGTAATAGTCGGCGCTGATCGAGAAGCCCGGCAGGAACCGTGGCTGGACAACCGCGCCCAAGGTCAGGGAGTGCGAGACCTCCGGCTGCAGGTCCGGATTGCTGCCGCTGAAGATCGGCAGCGACCGGCTGATGTTCTGCAGGCCGGCCAGAAGCGCCGGGCCGAGGTCGGCAAGGCAGTTCGGCTGACGATTGGGGTTGGCGCCGATCTGGTTCGGCTGACAGGGATCCTGGAAGCCCGGCGCGAAGTTGAAGACCTGCGGGAAGCCGGTCTCCGACAGGTTGGGGACGCGAACCGCCTTACCGTAGTTGCCGCGGAAGCGAAGGCCGCGCAGAGGCGACCACTCGCCGCCGTAGTTCCACGTCCACACGGTCCCGACCGCGCCCTTGTAGTCGGAGACGCGGCCCGCCGCGTTCGCAGTCAGCTCGTAGAAGAACTTGCGGTCCTTCAGGATCGGGATGTTCAACTCGCCGAATGCTTCCTTGACGATGAAGCTCGGCGGATCGAACTCGCCGATAATGACGCCGTTGGTGAGGCCCGTCTGGGCGAAATCATCATCGTCGTAGCGTGCCCGCTCGCGCCGGTATTCGGCGCCTACGGCGAAGCTGATCGGGCCCCCCGGCAGTTCGAACAGCTGGCTCAAATCGCCATTGACGAAGCCGAGGAAGTCGAGCTGGCTGAGCCAGGCCTTCTTGCGGGCATTGTAAGAGAAGTAATCGACCGCGGCCGCGTTCGCTGCCGGATTGAAGCCGAATGGATTGTAGGGCACGCAAGCCGCGATATCGGCCGCCAGCCTCTGGCCGGCAAGCGTGATTGCCGAGGCGCTGAGCGCCCGGGTCAGCTGGACCGCCGCAGCCGGATCGAATTGCGACCGGCAGCGGATCGTCCCGGTGTTCGGATCGAGTCCCGCGTCGAGCGAGAGCATGAAGCGCTGCTTGTCGAGGAAGCCGTCCACAGAGATGTCTTCGTCGAACCGGCCATAGTTGGCGGAGACCTCATAGCTCCAATCGTCGTTGAAGGTGCCGCGGAAGCCGCCGACGACGCGCCACGTATCGCGCCGGAACTTCTCATCGCGGATACCGACGTCGAGCAGATTGCGGGCGAGGACGAAACGATAAGTCCCAGCATTGATCGCCGCGATATCGGCCGCGTTCAGCGGTCCGCCGATTCCTTGCGTCGGACCGCCGCTGATACCGGCGGAGGTGGACCGGGCGGACAGGCAGGACGCCGTCAGGCTGGTGTTGCATCCCGACGCTAGGATCGCGTTCTGGATCGTCGTCCGCTGGGCCGGAGTCAAATAGGGATTGTCCAGCCGAATGCGTTCGCGGAGGTCGAACGGGTTGAACGTGCCCTGCATGAACGACGGGCCTGCATTGTTGCCGAGCGCATCGGTACGCGTCCACTTCGCCTCGATGAAAGGCTCGAGCGCGTCGCTGATCGTGAAGCGCGCGAGGAAGTTGAGGTTGATCCTGTCGAGCTTCGGCAGGACCGAGACCTGATTGTGCTCGCGCCCGGTCGTGCCGTTGCCGCCGAAGATGCCGCCGATGATGCCGGTGCTGAACCGCGTGCCGGTCTGCTGCATCAGCGTGCTCGCCTCGTCGAACAGGTAGGTGCAGTTGTAGGGCAGGCCGCCCACGGAGCTCGGCGCGCCGTTGGTCGAGCCGAGTCCTACGCCGCACAGCGGATTGCCGGCAGGCTGGGTGATCGGGATCAGGCCGGTATAGGCGATGCTCGTCTGGCGGATGTCCTTAATGAACGTGCGGTCTGCAAAGCCGTCGCTGCCATTGGGCAGACCCGCCGGATCGACGTCGACGACGCCGAAATTGTCGTTCTGGCGTAGCCACGAGATGTCCGACGCGAAAATGCGGTCCTGCTTGGCATATTCGCCGTGGAGTGTGACGTTGCCCCTGCCGTCGGCGAAGTTCGTGCCGTACATGCCCGAAACATAATAGTTGCGGCCGTAATCGCCGTCGCTGACGGCGCCCTGGCCCCGCACCTGAAAGCCCTGGAAATCGCGTTTCAGGACGAAGTTGACGACGCCGGCGATAGCGTCCGAACCGTAGACCGACGAGTTGGCGCCCGTGACGATGTCGACGCGATCGATGAGATCGGTCGGAATTGAGCTGATGTCGACCGAGACCGCATTGTTGAGGATGTCGGCCGCGACGTGACGGCGGCCGTTGACCAGCACCAGCGTACGCACGGTGCCGAGGCCGCGAAGATCGAGCAGGTTGAGACCCGCAATGCCGATGCCGAGGCCCGGATTTTGCTGGGCGAACGTGCTGCGCAGCTGCGGCAGGTCGTTGAGCGAGTCGCCGACGCTGGAGTTGCCTGTCGTAAAGAACTGCTCGCCCTGGATGGACGTGACTGGGATCGCCGATTCGAGGTTCGGCCGCTTGATGCGCGAACCGGTGATGGTGATCGCCGATGCGGACGAGGCCGAAGAGGACGGCGTGTCGTCGGCCTCGTTGGCCGCGATCACGTCGCTTGGCTGCGTCGAGTTGGTGGTGGTTTCCTCCTCCGGCGGCGGCGTGGTCTGCGCGAAAGCAGGCGAGGCCGACGCGAGCAGGACGAACGCACCGGTTTGCAAGGCCGTCGCGGCCAGCAACTTGCGATTAATCATGGACTGTTTCCCCCGAAGCAGCATGTGAGTTAGTTCAAAAGCCGACACTGACCTTCCCGATTTCGCCTGCGGTCGCAACTGCTCCGCAAGGAACGTCGGATGTTTTCGCCGTTCATGTAACATTAATGCCACGAATCGGGCTCCTGGCCTCCAATTCGGGCGTCGGAACGGGCAAGCTCGCCGCGGAACCTGTCGGGCTCGCTTCGCGGATGCCGCAGAATCCCGGCATTTCGGTCGGCCAGCCGACATAAGAAGTGCCTGAATGTTGCATTAATGCGACACCGGGCCCGATTCCGCGGCGCAGGTTAAGGCCTTGCGTTGCCAGCATTCCTCATCGCGTTAATGCTCCGCGAATTGGTAGAGGGGAACTCCAGATTATGCGTAAAATCGACGCTCTTTCGCGGTTCGCGGTGTCGGCATCCGTCATCGCGCTCGGCGCGGTCTTCGCGGCGCCCGCCTTCGCCCAGGGTCAGCCTGCGGGCCAGCCCGATTGCTCCACCATCCAGGACGAGGCGCAGCGCCAGGCGTGCGCCCAATCGGTCGAGCAGGTCGACCCGCTCGCCAATACCGGCGAGGCCGACACCACGACCGGCGGAGCGTCAGCGGATTCGACTCAGGCCGGCGGCGGTTCGATTGTCATCACCGGCTCGCGCCTTCGCCGCGACGAGCGCACCAGTGCCGATCCGATCACCGTCATCGATCCGAACGTCGAGACCCGCGAAGGCAAGCTGAACACCGCGCAGGTCCTGCAGACCTCGCCGCTGGCGGCCGGCTCGACCCAGATCACCTCGACCATCTCGTCCAATTTCGTTGTCAACGGCGGCGAGGGCGTAGAGACGATCTCACTCCGCGGACTCGGTGCGAACCGCACGCTCGTCCTGCTTAACGGCCGGCGCGCCGGTCCGGCGGGCGTTCGCGGCGGCGTCTCGGCCTTCGACCTCAATGTCCTTCCGGTCGAGGCGATTTCGCAAATCGACATCCTCAAGACCGGCGCGTCGTCGATTTACGGTTCCGACGCCATCGCCGGCGTGGTCAACCTGATCACCAAGAAGGATTTGCGCGGGGTCCAGGTCCGCGGCTTCGCCAGCATCCCGACGACCCAGGGCGCCGACGAAAAAAGCCTGTCCGTTCTCGGCGGCTTCGGCCTCGGCGATCGCGGCCACGTCATGGTCGGGGTCGACTGGTACAAGCGCAACGCGCTGAAGCGCGGCGATCGCAGCTACCTCGGCTGCGAGGAAGAGTTTGTGTTCAGCGAAGCCACCGGCGAGCGCTCGGACCCGATCGACCCGCGCACCGGCGAGCCTTATTGCGGCGGCTTCTCCAACGCGCAGATTTTCCTCACCGACTTCTTCGGCGCGCCGAACCTGTGCGGCCCGGAAGTCCCGATTCGCCCACCTGCGCCGATTACGGCTCCCTGTGGGCCTACTGCGCCGGGATTCAACCGCCGGAGGATCACCAGCATCCAGTTCAATTATCCCGGCAGCCGGCTCGACGAGTTCCTGCCGCCGCTCGCTCCGGCGACGGACCCGTTCGGCCGCGATCTGGTCGCGCCGGAGGGCTTCTTCCCGGTCGGCGCACACACCGCGACCGCGCTCGCGATGGCCAACAACTACAACAGCCAGCTCGACCAGGATTCGGTGATCCCGCGCACCAAGCGCTTCACCATCTTCGGCGAGGCCGGATACGACCTGACCGACGACATCAATCTCTATTTCGAAGGGCTCTACAACCGGCGCAAGACGCGCACGATCGCGCACCGCCAGCTGTTCTTCTACCAATTCCCCGGCGATTCAACCACGCCGTTCGGCTACACTCTGCCGCAGTATTTCTGCGCCGGCGGCTTCTTCTCATCGGGTGAACAGTGCGACCCGAATGCAACGGGCGACCCGCTCAACACCGGGTTCACGTTCCCCGGCCTGCTGCTGCCGGTGATCATCGCGCCATTCAACTCCGGCACCGACGTCAAATATTTCCGCGGCGTCGCCGGGATCCGCGCGGACCTCAAGAAGTGGCTGCCGCACGGCTTTGCCGACTTCTACTTCCAGCACAGCCGGTCGGACGGCGACTATGATCGACAGATCATCTTCCGCGACGCGGTCGAGTTCGGCGTCGCCGCCTGGCGCACCGATCTGTGCGAAGGGACGGTGACGGCCATTCGCGGCGTTCCGTGCATGGACATCAACTACACCGACCCGCGCGTCCTTCGCGGCGAGTTCACCGATGCCGAGCGCGCGTTCCTGTTCGGCGTGGACAAGGGCAATACGCTTTACAAGCAGGACACCGCCGAGCTGTCGTTCGGCGGCGACCTGTTCGAGCTTCCGGGCGGGCCGCTCAAGTTCGCGCTCGGCGGGCAGTACCGCCGGGATTCGATCAACGACGTTCCGGGCGAAGCGACCCTCCAGGGCAATTTGTGGGGAAGCACGTCCTCCGGCATCACCAAGGGCTTCCAGCGCACCACGGAAGTCTTCGGCGAGGTCGAGGTCCCGCTGCTTCGCGATATCACGGGGGTCAAGGAGCTGACGTTCAACGGCGCTGCGCGTCTGACGAACGTCTACGCCAAGCGCACCGGGCCGGTGTGCGACGCAGACCTCAACTGCGTGTTCGACGGCGCCAGCGACAAGGACAATGGCAACTGGACGTACAAGATCGCCGGCAATTATGCGCCGACGAGCTTCCTGCGTCTGCGCGCGACCTACGGAACATCCTTCCGCTCGCCCGCGCTGTTCGAGCAGTTCCTGGCGAACGAGTCGGGCTTCCTCGGCCAGGGTCAGATCGATCCGTGCATCAATTACGGCTTGCAGGACAATCCGCAAATTGCGGCGAACTGCGCGTCGGAAGGGATCCCACCCAATTATGTCGGCGCTGGCGGCAGCGCCGAGACCTTTGCTCAAGGTGGCATCGGTCTGCTCGATCCGGAGAGATCGAAGGCCCTGACGCTCAGCGCCATCTTCACGCCGGAAGGCTGGCTGTGGCGCGGCGGCCAGTTCAGCTTTGCGGTCGATTACATCGACATCAAGGTGCGGGACCAGGTCACCCAGCTCGGCGCCGCCAACATCGTTGCCGGTTGCTACACGTCCGAGAGCTATCCGGACGACCCGTTGTGCGACCTGTTCGATCGCGTTCCCGATGGAGGCACGCCGGAGTTCTCGATCACGAACGTCCGCGATCCGTTCCTGAACATCGACACGCAGCACAACAAGAGCCTCGATTTCACCACCCGGTTCCGCCAGAACATGGGCAATTGGGGTACGCTGTCGATGATCGGCCAGCTGACCTATCAGCTGAAGGACCGCTTCACGCTCTTCCAGGGCGTCGAGCAGTCGTTCAACGGCAAGGCCGGTGATCCCAAGTGGGTCGGCGACCTGACCGTCAGCTGGACCAAGAACCCGGTCACCTTGACCTACGGTTTGCAGGTCATCGCCGGCACCAACGACAAGCAGAACCTGATCGACGCGAACGGCGAGCCGGTCGGCCCGACTGGCGGTCTGGGTCTGCCAGGTGTGCCAATTTCCAACACCACGCCTAATTTTTGTCTTGCCAGCGACGCGGCCTTTGCTCTTCGCGGCGGCCCGTACTGCCCGGTCTACAAGCTGCCGAGGGTCGCGTACCACAGCCTCTCGGCGGAGATTCAGGCGACCAACAACTTCACCTTCACGGTCGGTGTCGCGAACATTTTCAACAAGAAGCCCCCCGCGGTTTCGACCGTCGGCTCGCCGATCACCGGAGGCGCGTTCGCGCAGGTTCCGCTGCTCGGCAGCTACTATGACCTTATCGGGCGCCGCGTGTTCGTGACCGCGCGGGCCAAGCTCGGAGGGCTGCTCGGCCTTTGATCCGGCAGCTCTAGCCTGACCTGGGGCCGCTCCTTTGCGGGGCGGCCCCTTTCTTTTGCGGCTTTCTTCGCCTTATGACTGGCGGATGGGGATGGGCGCAGCGCAGCCATGAGCGCCTTCACGGGGATGGGCGTCGCGATTGCCGGGCTGGCCCTGCTGTGGGTCGTCGTCGCGATTGTCATTGCTATCGCTGCCGCCCGCCGTCTGCGGCTCGCCGAGGCTGTGCTGGAAACCGCGCGGTCGAGCGCCGCTTTGCTGGAGGCGACTCCGGCGCGTCCGATGCTTGTTCGGCCCGACATGCGGGTCGAGGTCGATGCCCAGCTCCTGCGCGACCTCGGCCTCGGGCGACATCCGGCGCGCATCGCGGATCTCACCGGGGATGGGTGCGGGGTCGAACCGGAAGACATCGCCGCGCTGGTCGGCGACATCGAAGCCGCGCGGGTCTCGGCCGGGCGCCTTGCCCGCAAGCTCCGCATCGTCGGATCGGGACGCGTGTTCGAGGTTCGCGGCGGGCCGGCACCGCAGCCGGAGCCGCCCGGGACCTTGCTGCTGTGGTTCTACGACACCAGCGCGGGGGAAGAGGACCGCGCCAATCTGGCCTTGAAGCTCGCGCAGACCGAGAGCGCGCTCAATTCGCTGGCGCAGCTGATCGAGGCCGCGCCATTCCCAATGTGGTACCGCGGACCAGACCTCAAGCTCGGCCTGGTCAACAGCGCTTTCGTCCAGGCGGTTGAGGGGCGCGACGCGACCGAGGTGATCGCGCGCGGCGCGGAGCTAATCGATGCCGAGGGCGACGACAGTCCGATCGCAGCGGCCCGGCTCGCGGCGGAGAGCGGCCGGATCCAGTCCAGCATGCGCCCGGCGATCATCCGCGGCGAACGGCGAATGCTTCGGATCGTCAACGTCCCGCTTTCGACCGGCGCGGTAGCCGGATTCGCGATCGACGTTCAGGACCTGGAAGACGCCAGGGCCGACCTCTCCCGCCACATCGAGTCCCAGCGCGAGCTCGCCGACAGGATGACCGCGGGGACCGCCCAGTTCGATGCCGATCGCAACCTCAGCTTCTTCAACCGGCCGTTCGCGATGATGGCCCAGGTCGATCCGGAATGGCTCGCCGAGCGCCCGGAGTTCGACCGCGTGATCGAGCGCATGCGCGACAATCAGCGCCTTCCCGAGACCCGCGACTTCCCGGCGTGGAAGGACGAACGGCGCGCCTGGTTCAGCAGCCCCGAGGAAGTGCTCGAGGAAGAGTGGATGCTGCCCAACGGCGATCATTTGCGCGTCGTCGCGCAGCCGCTGCCCGACGGCGGGCTGAGGCTGTTCCTCGAGGATCGAACCGAGCAGCTTCGGCTCGCCTCGGCGCGGGACACGCTGCTGCGCGTGCGCGCCGCCACGTTCGACAATCTGTTCGAGGCCATCAGCGTTTTCGCCAGCGACGGGCGCCTGTACCTGTGGAACCGCCGCTTCATCGAGGATTGGGAGCTCGACGAGGAATGGCTCGGCCAGCATCCCAGGGTCGACGAGCTGGTGCCGGCGATGGCGACCAAGCTCGTCAACCCGACCGCCGCGGCGCAGATCCGCGAGATGGTCCGCCAGACGACCAATGAGCGGCAATCGTCCAACGGGCGGATTTCCATGACCGACGGGCGCCATTTCCAGTTCGCCGCCGTGCCGCTGCCGGACGGCAACGCGCTGTTCACCATGGTCGACGTCACGGACTCGACGCGGATCGAGGCCGCGCTGCGCGAACGCGCCGCGGCCTTGGAGGCGGCCGACCGCGTCAAGACCGACTTCGTCGCCAACATGAGCTATGAGCTGCGCACGCCGCTGACGTCGATCGGCGGCTTCGCCGAGATGCTCGCTGCCGGCTATGCCGGGCAGCTCTCGCCCACAGGCGGGGATTATGTGAACGCCATCCTGGAGTCGGTGTCGCGCCTGTCGAAGCTGATCGATGACGTGCTGGACCTGACCACGGGCGATACGCGGGGCGTGCCGCTCGAACGCGAGCGGGTCGACGTTCCCGGACTGTGCCGCGCCGCGATCGAAACGGCGCGTCCGCGGGCGGATGAGAAGGCGCAGAAGCTCGAGACCAGCATTGCCTCTTCGGCCGGCTTCCTGTTCGGCGACGCCCGGCGCCTGCGCGAGTCGATCGAGCATGTGCTGAACAACGCCATCGCCTATACCGACCGGAAGGGCCGCATCCTCCTCGAAGCGGACGGCGACGACAACCAAGTCGTGATCCGAATCACGGACAATGGCTCGGGGATTGCCGCGAAGGACCTGCCGCGCGTCTTCAACCGCTTTGATCGCGTGGTCGAGGAAGGAGTTCGCGGCGAGGCGGCGCTGGGCCTCGGCCTGCCGCTGACGCGCCAGTTTATCGAGGCCCACGGCGGCTCGGTCGAGCTCGAGTCAAAAAAGGGCAAGGGCACGACGGTGACCCTCACGGTGCCGCGCGCAGTGAAATGATCCTGGCGGACGAATCTGCGACTGCGCAATTTGGGGCTGAGCTCGCGCGCGCCGCCCGGGGTGGGGACGTGATCACTTTGTCGGGACCACTGGGCGTCGGTAAGACTGCGCTGGCGCGCGGCTTCATCGGCGCGCTCGGCCACGCCGGAGAGGTGCCCAGCCCGAGCTTCGCGATCGTGCAGCCCTATGACGAGCTCGACCCGCCCGTGTGGCATGTCGACCTCTACCGCATCGAGGGGCCGTCAGAGATCGAGGAATTGGGTCTGGATTCGGCGGCGGACGCCGTCCTTCTGGTCGAATGGCCGGAACGCGCCAGCCCGGGCGCGTGGCCCGACGCGCTCCGCCTGTCGCTCGACTTTGGGCAGAGCGGCGAGAGAATCTTGACAGTCGAGGTGCCCCGGTCATGGGAGGGGCGATGGCCCTCAAGATCGAC
The DNA here is from genome assembly GCA_035281125.1 of Sphingomicrobium sp. Taxonomy (GTDB): domain Bacteria; phylum Pseudomonadota; class Alphaproteobacteria; order Sphingomonadales; family Sphingomonadaceae; genus Sphingomicrobium. The sequence goes on from DATEEM010000096.1 coordinate 33,646, forward strand.
CCCGGCGCCATGAAGCCGCCGACCCATGCCCCTGAATTCCTTGCATCGTGCGGCTGGGAGGGCGCCGATATCGTCCCGCTTGCCGGCGACGCCTCGTTCCGACGCTATTTTCGCGTGGTCCAGGGCGGTCGCAGCGCGGTGCTGATGGACGCGCCGCCGCCGCACGAGGATCCAAGACCGTTCATCGCGGTCGCGGAATGGCTCGCGTCGATCGGCCTCAGCGCGCCGCAAATTCTCGCGCGCGACCTTGAGCGGGGACTGCTCCTGCTCGGGGACTTCGGCGACTGGCGGCTGCGCGAATTCCTCGACGACGACCCGGGCCGCGAGCGCGAGCTGTACGAGCTTGCCACCGATTTGCTGGTTCACCTGCACCGGCACCCGCCGATGCCCGGTCTCAAACCTCACGGGCTCGACCAATGGCTCGAGGAGCTCGAGTTGTTCCTGGACTGGTATTGCCCGGCAGTCGGCGTCGAAGCCGACGTCGAGGGCTACCGGGCCGCGTGGGCCGAAGTGCTGCGGCCGCTCATGGACGACGGACTCGGCCCGGTCACGGTCCTGCGCGACTATCATGCCGAGAACATCATGCTGGTCGGCGAGCGCAGCGGCGTTCGCCATTTCGGGTTGCTCGATTTCCAGGACGCCGTCGCCGGTCATCCCGCCTACGACCTCGCCTCGGTGCTGGAGGACGCGCGCCGCAACGTGCCACCCGACATTGAGCAGGCGATGATCGCGCGTTACGTTGCCGCGACCGGGCACGGCGAGGCGTTCGAACGCGCTTATTGGGCTCTGGCTGCGCAGCGCAACACCCGGATCCTCGGCGTCTTCACCCGGCTGTGGAAGCGCGATGGCAAGCCCCAGTATCGGCGTTTCCAGCCGCGCATGTGGGGCCTGCTCGAACGCGACCTTGCCCAGCCGCGCCTGGCAGCGGTGCGCGCGTGGTTCGATGCGAATATTCCGGAGCGGTTCCGGAGCGAACCGTGGCTCGAGGCGGCGTGAGCCAGGCGCGCCGAGCGTTGCGCCTGCGTGCCGAAGTGCCGGCCGAGGTTCCGCGCACCGCGATGGTCATGGCCGCGGGGCTCGGCAAGCGGATGCGGCCCCTGACCGCGACCACGCCCAAGCCCCTGATCAAGGTTGCTGGCCAGGCGCTTCTCGATCATGTTCTCGACCGCCTTCGCGCCGCGGGTGTCGAGAGGGTTGTGGTCAACGTCCATTATCTTGCGGATGCGGTCGAGGCGCACCTCGCCAGCCGCAAGCACGGGCTGAAGGTCGCGATTTCCGACGAGCGCAAACTGCTGATGGAAACCGGCGGCGGGCTGATCCAGGCGGCCGACCTTATCGATTGCGATCCGTTCCTCGCGGTCAACAGCGACAATTTCTGGGTCGACGGGCCGGCGGACACGCTGAAGCTGCTGGCGTCGCACTGGGACGCGGCGAAGATGGACGCTTTGCTCCTGCTCGTCCCGCTGGCCCGGGCACGCAACCATCGCGGCATGGGCGACTTCCACATGGACCGCTCCGGCCGGCTGCGCCGCCGTGCGAAGAGCCATGTCGCTCCGTTCGTCTTCACCGGCATCCAGATGCTGTCCAAGCGCGTGCTGCGCGACGCGCCCGAAGGGCCGTTCTCGACGAACATCCTGTGGGATCGCGCGATCGGCGAGGGCCGTTGCTTCGGCGCCGTCCACCAGGGGCTGTGGTTCGACGTCGGCACACCGCGCGCGATCAAGCTGACGGAAGCGGCGCTGGCGAATGTCTGACCGCCCCGCGGTCTTCACCATCCCGTCCCACCGGTCATTCGCCGATTCGCTGGTCGCCGGGCTGCTGCGCCGCTACGGGCGAGATCCGCTATCGCTTGTCCGCGGCCGAATCCTTCTTCCCAACAACCGCGCGGTACGGACCGTCACCGACGCCTTCGTTCGGGCAAGCGGCGGCGGCATGCTTCTGCCGCGGTTGATCCCGATCGGCGACCCGGAGCTCGACGATCGCATCGGCGGCGCGCTTGATCCGATCGACGAGCAGGATCCGCTGCCGCCGGCCATCGACCCGCTGGATCGGCTGCTCGCGCTCGCGGCGATGTTGCGCGGCCAGGTCTCCGCCGCCGAAGCCTTGCGCCTCGCCGCCGATCTCGGGCGCACGCTTGACGCTTTGCTGGTCGAGGAAGTCGGGCCGGATCGGCTCCGAAAGGCAGCCGCCGAAACGCCCGATCTCGCGGCTCACTGGCAAGTCTCGCTGACGCAGCTCGAGACGATCATCGGCCGCTGGCCGGAATTGCTCGGCGACCGCGGGGTGATCGACCTCGCCGACCGCCGCAACCGGCTGCTCCGGCGCCTGGCGCAGCGCTGGCAGGATTCTCCGCCGGATGGATTTACGGTCGCAGCCGGCGTGACCACGACGGCGCCAGCGGTCGCGGCGCTCCTGGCTCGGATCGCGCGCCTGGCCGACGGAATGGTGGTGCTCCCGGCGCTGAGCCTGGCCAACGTCCTGCCCGAAGAGGAATGGGATGCCCTCGGCCCCGACGGGCAGTGGCGGGGCGAGCTGACGCATCCCCAGTTCCACCTCAAGATGCTTCTCGACAGAATCGACGTTGCGCGCGGCGAGGTGCAGATATGGCCCGGCGCAGGGATCTCGGCCGCCCCCGCGGTACGCGGGCGGGCCGTGAGCAACGCAATGACCGCGGCGGACTTCAGCGACAAATGGAGCGCGCTGAAGCCGGTCGAACGGCGGCTGACGGGGATCAAGGCTGCCGAGTTTCACGATCCCGCGGCTGAGGCGCAGGGGATCGCGCTGGCCCTGCGCGAGGCGATGGAAAGCCCCGCCCGGACCGCTGCTTTGGTCACGCCCGACAGGATGCTCGCGCGACGCGTTTCCGCGTTGCTGCGGCGCTGGGGCATCGAGGCCGACGACAGCGCTGGGCGCCCGCTCAGCGAAACGCCGGTCGGCACGTTGCTGCTCGGCATCGCGTCGGCGGCGGCCGAAAACCTCGCGCCGGTGCCGCTGCTCGCGCTGTTGAAGCATCCGCTCGTGGCCAAGGAGGGGGACGGGCGGCTGCGCTGGCTCGACGACGTTCGCGCGCTCGACCTCGCTCTTCGCGGCCCGCGGCCGGCGGCGGGACTTGCCGGCCTCGACGCGCATTTCGCGGATCGGCGCGGCCGCGAGTGGGGCAGGGTGCGGCGGTCGGTCGAGACGATCGGCGGGTTGTTCGCGCAGCCGCTCACCCTGGCGCAATTCGCGCGCTCGCTGGCCGATTGCGCGCAACGACTCGCGGGAGACGCAAGCTGGCGCGGGCCGGACGGCCGAATGGCGGCCGAGTTGCTCGCCCAGTTCGAGGCCACGCCGGATTCGATCGCAGTCAGCATCGGTGCCGACGATGCCTCGCCGTTCCTGCGGCAATTGCTGGAACTGCAGCGCGTCCGACCGCCCTACGGCGGCCATCCCCGCCTGTTCATCTGGGGGCTGCTCGAAGCACGCTTGCAGCAGGCCGATTTCATGGTGCTCGGCGGCCTGAACGAAGGGGTGTGGCCCGCCGCGCCTGCACCCGACCCCTGGCTGGCGCCGAAGATCCGCTCCGAGCTGGGCCTCCCGGACCTCGAGTTCCGCATTGGCCTCGCCGCGCACGACTTCGCCAGCGCGCTCGGAGCGCCGCAGGTGCTGATCACGCGCGCAAGACGCGACGCGCGTTCGCCGACCATCGCCTCGCGCTTCTGGCTGCGGCTGCAGGCCATGACTGGCGGGGTCACCCGTGACACGCGGCTCGAGCGGCTCGCCGCCGTGATCGACGATCCGGGAAAGACCGTGCCCGCCGACCGGCCGCGCCCCCAGCCGCCGGCCGAAGCCCGGCCGCGCCGCATTTCCGTGACCTCGGTCGACCGGCTGAAGGGCGACCCGTTCGCTTTCTACGCGCAGGCGATGCTCGGCCTGCGGCCGCTCGATCCGGTCGATTCGGACGCCAGCGCGAAATGGCGCGGCATTTCCGTCCACGAAGTGTTCGAGCAGTGGCTGCGCGAGGACGAATGCGACCCGGCCAGGCTGCGGCCGCGCGCTGAAGCATTGCTGTCAGGCGAATCGATCCATCCGATGCTCCGGACCCTGTGGGGACCCCGCCTGCTTGAAGCGGTGGATTCGCTCGCCGACCTCGAGCGCCGGAACCGCGAATCCGGCCGCCGCCCCCTAGTCGCCGAGGCAAAGGGCGAGGCGGAGATCGACGGCATCACCGTCTATGGCCGGGTCGACCGCATCGACCGGACCGACGACGGCCGGCTCGTCATCCTCGACTACAAGACCGGCGCCCCGCCCGGCGCGCGGGCGCTCGCAGAGGGATTTGCCCTGCAGCTCGGGCTGCTTGCGCTGATTGCGCGGAACGACGGCTTCCCCGGCGTCCACGGCGAACCGGGCGACGTCGAATATTGGTCGCTCGCGCGGCGGCTGCTCGACAAGAACCCGATACGGCCGGCCAGGGAGGTCGGAATCGGCGACTTCCTCGAGCGGACCCGGGCGCATTTCCGCGACGCGGCGAAACGCTGGTTGACGGGAAGTGAGCCGTTCACGGCCAAGCTCAACCCCGCCTACGCGCCGTACGGCGACTATGATCAGCTGATGCGGCTCGAAGAATGGTATGGCCGCGAATGACCCGCCTAGCGCTTCTTCTTCTTGACCTTGGACGCATAGAGCAGCGCCGCGACGATGGCGGCCGAGCCGATCCCGACCGCGACGCCCGCCTTCACCAGCTTGGCCCGCCGTTGCTCGTCCCCGTCGTCCTTGTCGCTTTCGGCCATGCGATACTCCTTGCCGCCCCTTCTATGGCAACGGTCGGCTGATGCCGCAACGGATCAAGCCTTTGCCACAGCTGAGGGGGGAGCAGGGGCGTGCCGCCGACCCGATGGCTCATGCGGCTTTGTCCGCTTCGGCCGGCACCGGCAAGACCCAGGTGCTGACGGGTCGCGTGCTGCGCTTGCTCCTCTCCGGCGCACGGCCCGAAACCATCCTATGCATCACCTTCACCAAGGCCGCCGCCGCGGAAATGGCGAACCGGATCGGCGCGCGCCTGGCCGGCTGGGTGCGGATGAAGGAGCCGGACCTCAAGAAGGATTTGTTCGCGCTTGGTGAGCCGAACGACCCGGCGACGCTGCAGAAGGCGCGCCGTTTGTTCGCGAAGGTGCTGGAGGCGCCCGGCGGCCTCCGAATTCAGACCATCCACAGCTTCGCCCAAACGTTGCTCGCATCCTTCCCCGCCGAGGCCGGCATCGCTCCCGGGCTCGAGCCGATCGAGGGTCGGGCCGAGCAGGAGCTTGCGCGCTCGACGCTGGCGAATCTTCTAGCTGAGGCGGAGGCCTCGGGGCCATCGCAGCTCATTGACGACGTTCAGTGTCTCGGTCTTCGCCTCGGCGAAGCCGGCGCGGTGGACTATCTCATGTGCTGCGCTCGAGCGCCGGAAGCGCTCGACGCGCTGGGTCCGCCGGAAACGATCGAGCCAAAGCTTCGCGCTTTGCTTGGATTGCCCGACGAAACCATTGAGGATTATGTCGCAAACCATTGCGGCGACGACGAATTCGATTGCGATCTGTTGTTGACCATCGCCGATGCCAATCGCAAATGGGGGCTCCAGACGGGCCTCGCGCACGCCGAAACGATCGAGAAATGGCTCGCCCTGACGCCGATCGAGCGGGCCGCGGCGCTCCCCGAGCTGCGCAAGGTCGTCCTCACCGAGAAGGACACGCTTCGGGTTTCGGCCGGGCAGGCCAGGGTCGAGCCCGATTACGAGACTCACGCGGGCCGCCTCGCTAATCTCGTCGGGGAGCTGCTGCGCATCCAGAACGGTGGCCGCCTCGCGGCGGACATGGCCGCCGGCCTTCGCGCCGGCCAGCGCTTTGCGGCTGCTTATGCCAAGGCCAAGCGCAGCGCCGGCCGCGCCGATTTCGATGATCTGATCCGCTGGACGAGGCAGCTGCTGGCCAAGCCGGGGATGGGCGAATGGGTCCGCTACAAGCTCGACCAGCGCACCGATCACATCCTGGTCGACGAGGCGCAGGACACGAACGAAAGCCAGTGGGCCATCGTCAAGGCGCTTGCCGAGGAGTTTTTCAGCGGATCCAGCGAAGCCGACGAGCGCTGGCGCACGTTGTTCATGGTCGGCGATTTCAAGCAGGCTATCTTCGCTTTCCAGGGCACCGATCCCAACGAATTCAACGCCGCCCGGCGGTGGGCTCGCGACAAGGCGCAGGTACGCACGGGCACCAACGATCTGTTCGATTATGCCGATCGCAGGACGCTCGAGTTCCGCGACCTTTCGATCAACGCCAGCTACCGGTCGGCGCAGGCGATCCTCGACGCGGTCGATTCGACCATTCGCCAGATCGGTTTTCGCGAGATGGGCTTGCCCGAATTCCCGCCGGCGCACGTCGCGCATCATTCGGCCAGGCCGGGCTCGATCGAATTGTGGAATCCCTTTGCGATGGAGGATTCTGAGGGCGACGGCTCGGGCGAGGAGGGTTGGCTTGATGCCGATGCGCGCGCCTACGCCGACCGGCTCGCGGAGCAGGTGGCGGCGTGGATCACGGACGCGCCGATGCTGGATTCGACGCGGCGGCCGCTGACGCCCGGCGACATATTGATCCTGGTGCGCAGTCGCGGCGAGCTGGCGTCGCTGATCGTCGCCCGCCTGTTCGCGCGGCGCGTGCCGGTCGCCGGGATCGATCGCCTGTTCCTGTCAAAGCCGTTCGCCGTTCGTGACCTGCTCGCGGCGGTCGCCTTCGCCGTACAGCCGCTCGACGACCTCAATCTCGCCAACCTGCTGGTGTCCCCGCTGATCGGCTGGAATCAGGAGCAGCTGTTCGACCTCGCACAAGGACGAGAGAGCGTGCCGTTGTGGCGTGTCCTTCGCGAGCGCGCGTCCGAGCGCGACGATTTTTCCGACGCGCGGACCGTGCTCGACGGGCTGCTCGCGATGGCCGATTACACGACACCGTCGGTGTTCCTCGAAACGATCCTGTCCGGGCCGATCGACGGCCGGCGCAAGCTTTTCAGCCGCCTCGGTTTCGTAGCGCGCGACCCGATCGATGAGCTAATGTCGGCGGCGCTCCAGTTCGAGCAGGGCGAGATTCCGTCGCTCGATCGCTTTCACACGTGGTTTGCGCGGGGCGACGTCGAAATCCAGCGGGATCCGTCCGAGCGCACCAATGCCGTCCGGGTGATGACCGTGCACGGGGCGAAGGGTCTCGAGGCGCCTTACGTCATCCTTGCCGACGCCACCGCCGACCCCGCCAACCTCGGCCAGCGCAACCGTCCGATCGATCTCCCCGTCGACGGCCGAAAAATGCCTGTCGTCCGGCCGCGCAAGAGCGAGCTCACCGAGCCGTTCCAGTCGGTCGTGGTCAACGACCAGGAAAAAGAGCTGCAGGAACATTGGCGCCTGCTTTACGTCGGCATGACCCGCGCCAGCGAACGGCTGGTCGTCGCCGGCGTCGAGCCTACTCGGGGCGTGCCCGAGAACAGCTGGCACAAACGGGTCGAACGGGCGCTCGCCGCGCTCGATGCGACCGGCGTCCCCGACCCGCGTTGGGGAAAGGTGACGCGGTTCGCCGGCACGGTACCGGCGCGCCCGGTCCATCCCAAAAAGCTCCGCGCGGTCATCCCGCCGCCGCCGCTCCCGGCCTGGGTTCACGCCCCGGCACCGGCCGAACCGCGGCCGTCGCGGCCGCTCGCCCCGTCGAGCCTCGGCGAGGATGTCGAAGGGCTTCCCCCGCCGAGCGACGCGATGCGCGCCGCGGCCCAGCGCGGCACCCTGATCCACGAATTGCTCGAACGCCTGCCGCAGGTCGATCCCGCGATGCGGCACGCCGCCGCGCTCAGGTGGCTCGAGCGATCCGCGGCCGGGCTTGACGGGGACCAGCGTCGCGAGCTTGCCGACCAGGTGTGCGCGCTGATTTCCGACGAGCGCTTCGCGGAGCTGTTCGGCCCGGGGTCGATCGGCGAGGCGCCGCTCGCCGCGACGCTTCCCGACGGTCGGGTGATTGCCGGGACGGTGGATCGCCTGCTGGTTGAGGACGATCGCGTGTCGGTGATCGATTTCAAGACGGGCAGGTCGCCGAAGACCGTCGACGAAATTCCGGCCTATCATCGCGCCCAAATGGAGGCTTATGCCGCCGCATTGGCTGTGATTTTCCCCGGGCGATCGATCCGTGCGGCGCTGCTCTACACCTCCACGCCGCAACTGTTCGAACTTGCGGCTTGAGACGCGGCCGGCAAGTGCCCATATGCGCGTTAACTTTTTCAGGAGAGTCGCGCCATGGGCACCAAGACGGTCACCGATCAGAGCTTCGCAACCGACGTTCTGGGATCGGAAGGGCCCGTGCTGGTCGACTTCTGGGCCGAATGGTGCGGCCCATGCCGGATGATCGCCCCGGCGCTCGAGGAAATCTCGGCCGAGCTCGGCGACCGGATCACCGTCGCCAAGCTGAATATCGACGAAAATCCTGACACGCCGACCCGTTATGGCGTCCGCGGGATCCCGACCATGCTGCTGTTCAAGGGCGGCCAGCCGATCGCCCAGAAGGTCGGCGCGGCGCCCCGAAGCCAGATCCAGCAGTGGCTCGAATCCGCGCTTCAGTCCGCCGCGGCCTGATCTTCGATCAAAGCGCTTCGTAAGGAAGGTCGAGCGCCTCAGCGACGGCCTTGTGGCGGATCTTGCCGCCGGACACGTTGAGCCCGTTGGCGAGGTGCGGGTCCTGCCGCATGGCTTCCTCCGCGCCCAGCTTTGCGATCTTCAGCGCGAACGGCAGTGTCGCATTGTTCAGTGCGAATGCGCTGGTCCGCGCAACCGCGCCGGGCATGTTGGCCACGCAATAATGGATGATCCCGTCGATCTCGTAGACCGGGTCGGCATGGGTGGTTGCGTGGCTCGTCTCGAAGCATCCGCCCTGGTCGATCGCGATGTCGACCAGCACCGAGCCGCGCTTCATCGTCTTCAGCATGTCTCGGGTGACGAGCTTGGGCGCGGCCGCACCGGGGACGAGCACGGCGCCGATCACCAGCTCCGCCTTTTCCACCGCACTGGCGATCGCCGCCCGCGAGGCAAAGGCCGTCTTGATCTGGCTCGAGAAGAACATGTCGAGCTCGGCGAGGCGTCCCATGTTGATGTCGTAGATGGTGACGTCGGCGCGCATCCCGACCGCCATTTGCGCAGCGTTGACACCGGCGACGCCGCCGCCGAGGATCGCGACCCGAGCCGGGGCGACGCCCGGGACTCCGCCGAGGAGGACCCCGCGCCCGCCCTGCTCCTTTTCGAGATAATGGGCGCCGACCTGGACCGACATCCGTCCGGCGACCTCGCTCATCGGTTTCAGCAGCGGAAGCGAGCCGGAGCTGGATGTGACCGTTTCATAGGCGATGCAGGTGGCGCCCGATTTCATCAGACCCTCGGCCTGCGCCTTGTCGGCGGCAAGATGAAGATAGGTGAACAGGATGTGCCGCGGCTCGAGCAGAGCGATCTCCTCGGGTTGCGGCTCCTTCACCTTGACGATCATGTCGGAGCCCTGGAACACTGCTGCCGCATCGGGAAGAATCCGTGCTCCGGCGCGCTCATAGGCTTTATCCGGACAGTCGATCCCGACACCGGCCTTGGTTTCGACCACCACCTCGTGGCCATTGGCGACGAGCTCGGCGACCGACGCGGGGGTCAGGCCGACGCGATATTCATGGACCTTGATCTCTTTTGGCACCCCGATGCGCATTTATTGGTTCGCTCCCAGTGTGACGGCTGGGCGGGCCTATAGACGGGCTTTTCGCTGCTGTCCCCACTGATTGCAGCGCCTCGGCGGCAGTGCTAGTGGAGCGCGCCAGTGACCGACGAGCCGGCACTGACGCCAGGGATGCGAAGCCGCAGTCTGTTCAGCCTGAACCCGACAAGATGAACCAAAACGCGACTGGAAGCGCCGCTGCCGAGGCGTCTCGCGACGTTTCGCACGTCGGGCCTGCGGGGCACCCCCAGGGCCCGCTGTACAAGCTTGCCATCGCTGCCATCGGCATCGTCTACGGCGACATCGGAACGTCGCCGATTTATGCGTTTCGCGAGACATTCGCGGGCCATCACACGCTGCGCGTCGACCAGCTCCACATCTACGGGGTTTTGAGCCTCATCTTCTGGTCGATGATGACCATTGTGACCCTGAAATATGTCACGATCATCATGCGCGCGGACAACAAGGGGGAGGGCGGCAGCCTTGCGCTCCTTGCGCTGATTAACCGGCAGCTCGGAACCACCAAGAAGTGGACGGCGGGCATCGTGCTGCTCGGGGTCTTCGCGACAGCGTTGTTCTACGGCGATTCGATGATTACGCCGGCAATCTCGGTCCTGTCGGCGGTCGAGGGGCTGACGACGGTCAATGCCGGCCTCCAGCCGTTCGTGATCCCGATTGCCGTCGGCATCCTGGTCGGCCTGTTCGCAATCCAGTCCCACGGCACGGCCAAGGTCGGGCTGATGTTCGGTCCGGTCATGCTGTTCTATTTCGCGACGCTGGCCGTGCTCGGCCTCGTCCACATCGTCGACCGGCCGCAAATCATTTTGAACACGGTCAATCCGTGGCACGCGGTCCAGTTCTTCGTCGAGGAGCCGGTCCGGGCGTTCATCGCGCTCGGGTCGGTCGTGCTGGCGGTGACGGGCGCCGAGGCGCTCTATGCCGACATGGGCCATTTCGGGCGCAAGCCGATCAAGGCCTCGTGGCTCTATTTCGTGGCTCCCGCGCTGCTTTTGAACTACATGGGCCAGGGCGCAATGCTGCTCGCGCTCGACCCCGCCCAAGCGGTCGAGACGGTGCGCAACCCGTTCTTCTACCTCGCGCCCGAGATGCTGCGCCTGCCTCTGGTGCTGCTGGCGACGGCGGCGACGATCATCGCCAGCCAGGCCGTCATCTCCGGTGCGTTCTCGGTCACCCAGCAGGCGATTCAGCTCGGCTTTGTGCCCCGCCTGCGCATCGCCCACACGAGCGAAAGCGCGGCGGGCCAAATCTACATCCCGGTGGTCAACTGGACGCTGATGGTGATGGTCATCCTGCTGGTGCTGATGTTCGGCAGTTCGTCCAACCTCGCGGCGGCTTATGGCATCGCGGTGACCGGCGCGATGCTGATCGACGGCGTTCTCATCGCCGTCGTGCTGCTCCAGTTGTGGAACTGGAACCGCTGGGTCTCCTTCGGGCTGCTGGCGCTCTTCTTCACCGTCGACGGCGCCTATCTGGCCGCGAATCTGCTCAAGATCCCGCAAGGCGGCTGGTTCCCGCTGCTCGTCGGCGCGATCGCGTTCACCCTGCTGACCACCTGGGCCAAGGGACGGCAATTGATGATCGATCGCATGAACGAGGCGAGCCTGCCGATGGAGATCTTCATCAAGTCGGCGGCGACGAGCGCGGCGCGCGTGCCCGGAACCGCGGTGTTCATGACCAGCGCGGCGAGCGGCGTGCCGCATGCGCTGCTTCACAATCTGAAGCACAACAAGGTGCTCCACGACCGCGTGTTCCTGCTGACGGTCCGGATCGAGGATGTGCCTTACGTGCTCACCGCCAAACGGCTCGAGGTGAAGGATTACGGCTCCGGATTTTATCGCGTCGTCCTGCGCTACGGCTTCATGGAGGAAATCGACGTACCGGCGGCGCTGGCCCAGCTCGAGGATTGCGGTCCGCCATGCAAGATGATGGACACCAGCTTCTTCCTTGCGCGCCAGACGCTCATCGCCGCGTCCCGCCCGGGGATGGCGCTGTGGCGCGAGAAGCTGTTCGCGTGGATGCTGCGCAACGCGGAAAGCGCGATGGAATTCTTCAAGCTGCCGACCAACCGGGTCGTCGAGCTCGGTAGCCAGGTCGAAATCTGAACCAACGGCCGCTGCCGGGCATTGCGCGCCCATGGCCGACACAATCTCTTGGATCGCGACCGCCGCGACCATCATCGCCGCCTGCATGACCGCGTCGAACCTCGGATCGCGGGTTACTGGCGCCGGCTTCGCCGTATTCACGATCGGGTCGATCGCGTGGCTGTCGCTCGGCCTGTTGACCGATCAGCCGGCGCTGACCTGGAGCAACGCGGTTCTTACCGTACTGAACATTTTCGGCGTGTGGCGCTGGCTCGGCCGTCAGGCGCGGGTCGAAGAGGGCGGGCGTGCGGCCGCTCAGGCGAGCGCAGGGTCGGCCGGTGAGGCGCTGTTTCCGGTGTCCATGCTCGGGCGCGCGGAAGTGCGCCACCGCGGCCAGACCGTCGGCGCGTGCGTCGATGCGATGGCGGGCTGCGGAAGCGGGAGGATCGCTTATGTCGTCGTGTCTCATGGCGGCATCGCCGGCGTCGCCGAAACGCTGCGCAAATTGCCGTGGAGCAAGGCGCGGTTCGAAGGCGAGACGCTGGTCGTGACTTCCGCAGACGGTGATCCCGGTCGGCTCGAGGAACTGTCGGCCGACCGCTGGCCGGCGCGCTAGCGTTTACCCGTCGCCTCGGTCCCGAAGCCGTCGCCGGCCAAGCCGCGGCTGTTCCTCGAGCTCCGCCTCGGTCCGGATCAGGCTCCTCAGCTCGTCGCGCTTCTCGTGGATCGAGGCGATTACCGGACCCATCGGAACGCCGAGGTCGACCAGCGCGGCTTCGGACAGCTGCAGGGACGCTTCGAGGGTTTCCGGTACGGCATCGGTGACCCCGGCCTTGTACAGCGCCGCCGCGTGCGCCGTGTCGCGTGCCCGCGCGATGATCGGCAGGTCGGGGAAGGTGCGCCGCAACTGGCGGGCGAGCCGATTGACCAGCACCGGGTTGTCCATGGTCAGGATCAGCGCGCTTGGTTCGCGCTCGCGCAAGCGCTCCATTAGCCCGGGGCGCGCAACGTCGCCGAAAATGACGTCATAGCCCTCGTCACGCGCCCTCGCGACGGAATCGCTGTCGCTGTCGATCGCGAGATAGTCCTTGCCGTGCGCTTCGAGCATGTCCGCGACCATCCGCCCGACCCGGCCTAAGCCGAGGACCACGACCTGGCCCGGCGCTGCCGTGTCGAGCGATGCGTCCATCTGATTGGCCATCGCCCGGCCGGCAAATCGGCTTCCCGCCGCGCGCCCGAGTTTGGCGAGGAGGGGAGTCAGTGTGAGCCCGAGCACTGTCACGATCTGCCAGAATGACGCCGTTTCCCGGTTGATCAGCTGCGCCGCCGCGGCCGATCCAAGCACGATCAGGGTCGTTTCGGAGGGCGAGGCCATGAGGACGCCGGTTTCCGCGGCCACCGACGGCCGCGCGCCGCCGAGCCGCAACAGCCCCGCGGTCACGGCCGCCTTGACCGCGAGCACGCCGGCCAGCGCGGCGGCCAGCGTTTGCCACTTCGCGATGACGGTCTCGAAGTCGACACTCATCCCGACCGTGATCAGGAAGATGCCAAGGCCGAGGCCGCGGAACGGCTCGGTGATGACCTCGACCTCTCCCCGATATTCGGTCTCCGCAATGACGATCCCCGCGATGAGCGCGCCGAGAACCGCGGAAAAGCCGATCGCCGAGGTGACCAGGCTGGCGACGATGACCACGAGCAGGCATGCGGAGAGGAACAGCTCCGGGCTCTTGGTGCGCGCCGCCTGGGCGAACAGCTTGGGCAGCAGCAGACGGCCGAGGAACAGCATCGCCACCGCGGTGACGCCGCCGAGGGTCAGGGTCCAGAACAGGGATCCGACATTTTCGCCGGTCTGAGGCGACATGGCGCCCAGGAGGAAGACGATCGGGACCAGCGCCAAATCCTCGAAAAGAAGCATGGCGAGCGAGGAGCGGCCGACGGGGCCGTGCGTACCGACCAGCGGAATGACGATCGCGGTCGAGGACAAGGCGAGCGCCAGGCCGAGCCCAACCGATGCGCTGACGGCTTCCCCGGTTAGGTACAGGCCGACCGCGATGAGCGCGGCGGAGCCGAACAACTCGGCACTGCCGGTCCCGAATACTAGGCCGCGCATTCCCCACAGCCTCCGGAACGACAATTCGAGACCAATGGAGAAAAGCAGGAGGACGATCCCGAGCTCGGCGAACGGCTCGATCCGATGCACGTCGGAAATGGTCACGTAGTGAAGCCAGGAATAATCCCTGGTGAGCGCGCCGAGCCCGAACGGGCCGACCAGCATGCCGATCAGGATGAAGCCGATGATCGGGCTGATACGGATCCGAGCGAAGGCGGGGATGACGATCCCTGCGGCGCCGAGAATGACCAGCGCATCGCTGAATCCCGAGGTGCTGAACTCCCGCTCCACTCCATGGCTATAGGCAGCGGCCGGGCGCCTTGTCACTGTGCACTTGGCCGCAGATAGTGACGTCATGGCGTCGCAATTCGACCTGGTCGTCGGCGGCGGGGGTCCCGCGGGGATGATGGCTGGCTTGCTGTTTGCTCGTGCGGGGTGCGAGGTGATGGTGCTCGAGAAGCACGCCGACTTCTTCCGCGATTTCCGCGGCGACACCGTCCACCCGTCGACGATGGAAATTCTCGACCAGCTCGGGATGCTCGATCGCTTCCTCGAGCGCCCGCACAACCGGGTTGATAAGGCCGAGCTGCGGATCGCCGGCCGGCAGTGGGCGATCGGTGACTTGTCACACCTGCGCACACCAGCGCCGTTCATCGCGATGATGCCGCAGTGGGACTTCCTCGATTTTCTGCGCGACGAGGCGAAGGCCTTCCCAGGCTTCCATGTCGAGATGGAAGCTCCGGTCACGGATTTCGTCGAGCGGGAAGGACGCGTCGCGGGGGTGAGGTTGAAGGACGGTCGCGAGCTCGGCGCGCGGCTGGTCATCGCCGCCGACGGCCGTTCGTCCATCGTCCGCGACATGCTCCCGATCGAGGACCTCGGCGCGCCGATGGACGTCTTCTGGTTCCGCCTCGCCAAGACGGAAGCCGAGCAGGTCGGCCTGCGCGGCAACGTTGAACGCGGCCGGCTCCTCGTGATGATCGACCGCGGCGACTACTGGCAATGCGCCTTCCTCATCCCGAAGGGCGCCGCCGAAGCCTATCTGGCCAAGGGAATTCAGGCGATCCGCGATGAGGTCGCCGAAGCCGCGCCCGACATCGACCTCGCCGAGCTGGACGAGATCAGCGATCTCCACTTGCTCACGGTGAAGCTCGATCGCCTGACATGCTGGCACCGCCCCGGGTTGCTCGCGATCGGCGATGCCGCGCACGCCATGTCGCCGATCGGCGGGATCGGGATCAATCTCGCGATCCAGGACGCCGTGGCCGCGGCCAACGTTCTCGCTGGGCCGCTCGCGCGGGGAGAAGACGTCGATCCGCTGCTCCACCGCGTCCAGGAGCGCCGATCGTTGCCGACACGCCTGATCCAGGCGGGCCAGAAGGCCGCGCAGGACAATGTCATCGGCCGCCTGCTTCAGCCGGGGGCCCCGATCCGTCGGGCCCCGCTCATCGTCCGCTTGCTCGACCGATTTCCGCTATTGCGCCGGATTCCCGGGCGGGTCGTCGGGTTCGGGATCAGGCGCGAGCGGGTTCGCTCGCCTGCGGCTGCGTCCAGTCGGCCATAGCCGCTTCGAGATTGCTCACGATCGCTTCGAAGAACTGCTCGGTCGTCATCCACGCCTGCTCCGGGCCGACCAGGATCGCGAGGTCCTTGGTCATCTGCCCTTTTTCGACGGTCTCGACGCAGACGCGCTCGAGCGTTTCCGCGAACCGCACGACGTCGGGCGTGTCGTCGAACCGGCCGCGATATTTGAGCCCGCCGGTCCAGGCGAAGATCGACGCGATGGGATTGGTCGACGTGGCCTTGCCCTGCTGATGCATGCGGTAGTGCCGGGTGACGGTGCCATGGGCGGCCTCCGCCTCGACGGTCTTGCCGTCGGGGGAGGTCAGGACCGAAGTCATCAGGCCCAGCGAGCCGAAGCCCTGCGCGACCTGGTCGGACTGCACGTCCCCGTCGTAATTCTTGCACGCCCAGATGAACTTGCCGCTCCACTTGAGCGCCGAAGCCACCATGTCATCGATCAGGCGATGCTGATATTCGATCCCAGCTTCTTTGAACTTCGCCTTGTATTCGCTGTCGTAAATTTCCTGGAAGATGTCCTTGAAGCGGCCGTCGTAAGCCTTGAGGATGGTGTTCTTGGTCGACAGATAAACGGGCCAGCCGCGGTTGAGCCCGTAGTTGAAGCAGGCGTGGGCGAAGTCGCGGATCGACTGGTCGAGATTGTACATCCCCATGGCGACGCCGGAGTCGGGGAAGTCGAACACCTCATGCTCGACCGTCTCCCCGTTTTCTCCCTGCCATTTGATGGTCAGCTTGCCGGGCCCGGGGACGCGGAAGTCGGTGGCCTTATACTGGTCGCCGAAGGCGTGGCGGCCGACCACGATCGGGTCTGTCCACCCCGGGATCAGGCGCGGGACGTTGGCGATGACGATTGGCTCCCGGAAGACCACTCCGCCGAGGATGTTGCGGATCGTCCCGTTGGGCGATTTCCACATTTTCTTAAGGCCGAATTCCTCGACCCGCGCCTCGTCCGGTGTGATCGTCGCGCATTTGACGCCGACGCCGTGCTTCTTGATGGCATGCGCCGCATCGATGGTGACCTGGTCGTCGGTCGCATCGCGATTCTCGATCGACAGGTCGAAATAGACGAGATCGACGTCGAGATAGGGCTGGATCAGCCGTTCCCGGATCCATTGCCAGATGATGCGGGTCATCTCGTCGCCGTCGAGCTCGACGACCGGGTTCTTCACCTTGATCTTGGGCATTTGCGTTCCTGTTGCGGGGTTTCGCGGCGCCTTAGGATGGGCCTTGAACGCGCGCAACCGCGCCGTTGTGCCGGCCCCGGCGCGCAAGTAAGGGAACGCGATGCCCGCGCTTGAGAAGCCCGACAGCCCGCTGACGACGACCGTCAAGTGGCGCTTCCCTTCGATCCATCCCGAAGGCCGCAAATATGTCGTCGTCGCGGCTGCGGCGACGTTCCTCGTCTACACGCTGATCAGCCATTTCTTCGGCTGGCTGCTGGTCGGCGCGACGATCTGGGTCGCGGCCTTCTTCCGCGATCCGGTGCGGACCACGCCGAGCGGCGACAAGCTGATCGTCGCGCCCGCGGACGGCCTCGTGACGATGATTGCGACGGTTCCGCCGCCGCGCGAACTCTCCGGGCCCGACGGCCTGGCCGGCGGCGAATATACGCGCGTCTCGATCTTCATGAGCGTGTTCGACGTGCACATAAACCGCGCGCCGATCTCGGGGCGTGTGAAGCGCATCGCCTATGTCCCCGGCAAGTTCATCAACGCCGATCTCGACAAGGCGAGCGAGGACAATGAGCGCCAGCATCTGCTCGTCGAGAGCGCCGACGGCCTGAGGATCGGCTTCACCCAGATCGCCGGCCTGGTTGCGCGCCGCATCCTTGCCTTCGTGCGGGAGGGCGACACGGTCGAGGCGGGGCAGCGGGTCGGCTTGATCCGCTTCGGGAGCCGGGTCGACGTCTATCTTCCCGCCGGGGTCGCGCCGCGCGTGCTGCTCGGCCAGCGGGCGATCGCCGGCGAAACGATCCTCGGCATTGTCGGCCTCGATATTCCGGTGACGGGCAGCAGCCAGTGACCGACGCGGCGCCGCGCGGAATCCCGTTCCGGGCGATGATCCCCAACGCCATCACCGCGGTCGCTTTGTGCCTCGGGCTGACCGGCGTGAGCCTGGCGATCCGCGGCGACTGGGAGCGCGCGCTGGCCGCGATCGTCCTCGCGGGCGTGCTCGACGGGGTCGACGGGCGCGTCGCGCGGCTTCTCCGTGCGCAGAGCAAGTTCGGCGCGGAACTCGATTCCTTGTCGGACAATATCGCCTTCGGCACTGCGCCGGCGCTCATCCTGTTCCTGTGGTCGCTGCAATATGCCCCGTGGTTCGGATGGATTGCAGCGCTGGCGCTGGCGGTCTGCTGCGCGCTTCGGCTCGCGCGCTTCAACGCTCGCCTCGACGTCGCCGAGCAGCCGCACAAGTCCGCCGGCTTCAATACCGGCGTTCCGGCGCCGGCCGGCGCGGGGCTGGCGTTCGTGCCCATGTATCTGTGGCTGATTACCGGGGAGCCTCTGTTCCAGCGCTGGGAGCTGGTCGCGGTGTGGACCGTGCTCATCGCTTTGCTGATGATTTCGAACCTGCCGACCTACAGTTGGGCAAGCATCCGGATCCGGCCCGCCTGGCGTCTGATGGCGCTTGCCGGGGTCGCGTTGTTCGGCGCGGCGCTCATTCGGGCGCCATGGCAGACGCTGCTTGCATTGGCGGCGCTGTACCTGCTGATGATCCCGTTCGGGCTGGGGAGCTACGCGCGGGTCAGGCGACGGCGCGCAGACGCGGCTCGACGCGCTTAGACTTACTGTCGCACCGCACGCGGATGCGGAGCGAGCGGCTTCCCGCAAATGGCTGGCGCGTCGGCGTGCCCTTGAGGGCAGCGGCGATCTTGACGCCGCTTTCCTCAAGAACGCTGGCACCCAGGACCACGAGCAACCACAAGGTGGCGAGGAAGGGCAGGGTGCCGATCGCTGCATTCATCATTCGCGCCTCCTTCGAGACGGTGAAATGTTCACTCTTTGTTCTCATCTGTCAAGAGCGCATGCGAGAGTCGCCCAACTACTTGAAAGTGCGACTCGCTTCGGCTAGGGGCCGCGCCTCAACCCGCATGGGAAGCAACATACACCGGTCGGCCGGAGCCTGACGCTTCGACCGCATTCGCTTCCCAGAGGCAGAACCGGAAGGAGAAGACCAATGGCGACGACCGTCGTCACCATGCAGCAATTGCTCGAGGCCGGAGCGCATTTCGGCCACCAGACCCACCGCTGGAACCCCAAGATGAAGCCGTACATCTTCGGCGACCGCAACGGGGTCCATATCATCGACCTGTCGCAAACCGTGCCGCTGTTCGCCCGTGCGCTCGACTTCGTCCAGCAGACGACGGCTCGCGGCGGCAAGGTGCTGTTCGTGGGCACCAAGCGCCAGGCGCAGGATGCGATCGCGGAATCCGCTCAGGCCAGCGGCCAGCACTTCGTCAATCACCGCTGGCTGGGCGGGATGCTGACCAACTGGAAGACCATCTCCAACTCGATCAAGCGCCTCAAGAGCCTTGAAGAGCAGCTCGGCGGCGACACGGCGGGGCTGACCAAGAAGGAAGTGCTCCAGCTGACCCGCGAGCGCGACAAGCTCGAGAAGAGCCTCGGCGGCATCCGCGACATGGGCGGGCTCCCCGACGTCATGTTCGTGGTCGATTCGAACAAGGAGGAGCTGGCGATCAAGGAAGCCAATGTGCTCGGCATTCCGGTGGTCGCGATGCTCGATTCGAACAGCGATCCGAGCGGCATTGCCTTCCCGGTCCCAGGCAATGATGACGCCAGCCGAGCGATCCGGCTTTACGCCGACGCGGTCGCCGGCGCGGCCAGCGAGGGCCGGACCGGCGAGGCGCAGGCCCGCGGCGAGGATATTGGCGAGATGGCCGAACCGCCGGCGGAACCGGCGCTGGAAGCCTGAGCCGCGAAT
>DATEEM010000097.1:0-15919 GCA_035281125.1 Sphingomicrobium sp.
GGCTTGTAGGTCTTGCTGGCCTGCAACAACGGCATGGTCGGACGCTCCTCTTTAATTCGTCAGCGCCGCGGAAGCGGCGATCAAATTTGGTTCGGATTGCCGCTGCGCGGCAGTGGCAGCCAGGCTCATCACTCGACCCTCCGCGCGGTGGAGTCGACGGTGGGCCCGCGGTCGCGGTAGACGTCGCGGGTAATGACCTGGGTCTTCCTCGCGCCGACGCCGAACACGACGATGCCGAGGAAATAGCCGAAATCGTACCAGCCGCCGTTGTTGGGCACGGCGTAGATCGCGACATAGGGCACGAACAGGGAGACGATCCAGGCGACCGGGAAGATGAAGCCGTGCCACAGGCCGAGCAGGAAGCCCGGCGCCTGGGGCGCGACCGCGTCCGACGCCTGGGTCGCCGCGCAGGCGGTCAGCGCCGCTGCCGGCGCGAGCGCTAGGAGCCGCTTCACCGCAGCAGCCCCGCGGTGAAGGAGATTGCGGCGACGATGACGATCGCCAGGCCGAGCAGCCGCCGCGGCGACGGCGCGTCGGGCTCGCGCACGAAGCCGATCGAGAAGGCCCGCCTCATTGCGCCCGCTCCTTGGCGATCTCGATCTCGCTCGCGCTCGGGCGGTAGTCGAACGCGCCGAGCGCATGCGCGCCCATGATCACCGCGACGACGAACAGGATCACCGCGCCTTGGCTGCCGTAGCCGTCCGGGCCGTCGGCGGCGCTGCGCCGGCGGTAAAGCCAGACGCCGACGCCGAAAATGATCAGCGCTGCCGCGAGCTCGATCATCCGGGGCGTGGTCATGTCGTCACCTTGAGCTCGCCGCGGACGATCACCGCGACGAGGAATAGCAGCATCGCGGTCGCGGCCATCATCAGCAGCCGGCCGAAGCGCTTCGACTGCTCGACCGTCACGCCGTCGCGCGGCGCACTCGCGCGCCAGGCGCGCAGCCCGACGCCGAAGGCGGCGGCGCAAACCAGCGCGAAGAGGATGGCGACGAGGAGCGGGCTCATCGCTTCAGCACCTCCCAGCCGAGCGCGACCGCGGCAGTGCCGACGACGAAGTCGAGCGCGAGCAGGGCGACGACGATAAGGCCGGCGCGCGTCGCATATCGGCCGAGCCGGGGCGCCTTCACTGACACGCCAGACACTCGTCGTAATCGGTCGAGGAAGCGAGCGGGATGGACTTGAGCTCAGGCGTATTGTCGGCCTCGACCCCGCCTGCGAAGCCGGCGCGCTGCACCGACTTGGAGCGCAGGTAATAAAGCGACTTGATGCCCAGTTCCCAGGCGCGGAAGTGGAGCATCATCAGGTCCCACTTGTCGACGTCGGCGGGGATGAACAGGTTCAGCGACTGCGCCTGGTCGATGTAAGGCGTGCGGTCCGCGGCGAGCTCGAGCAGCCAGCGCTGGTCGATCTCGAAGCTGGTCTTGAACACGTCCTTCTCTTCCTGCGTCAGGAAGTCGAGATGCTGGACGCTACCGCCCATCTCGAGGATCGAGTTCCAGACGGTCTGCGAGTCCTTGGCCTTCTCCTGAAGCAGCTTCTCGAGGTGCGGGTTCTTGATCGAGAAGCTGCCCGACAAGGTCTTGTGGGTGTAGATGTTGGCCGGGATCGGCTCGATGCAGGCGCTGGTCCCGCCGGCGATGATCGAGATCGACGCGGTCGGCGCGATCGCCATCTTGCAGCTGAAGCGCTCCATCGCGCCCATGTCCTGCGCGTCGGGGCACGGCCCGCGCTCGTTGGCGAGCATCATCGACGCCTCGTCGACCTGGGCCCGGATATGCTTGAAGATCTTGAGGTTCCAGCTCTTGGCCATCGCCCCTTCGAACGGCAGGCCGCGCGCCTGAAGGAAGGAGTGGAAGCCCATCACCCCGAGGCCGACGCTGCGCTCGCGCTCGGCGCTGTACTTGGCGCGCGCCATCTCGTCCGGAGCGCGGGCGATATAGTCGGACAGCACGTTGTCGAGGAAGCGCATCACGTCCTCGATGAACTTCTTGTCCGTGCTCCACTCGTCCCAGGTCTCGAGGTTGAGCGACGACAGGCAGCAGACCGCGGTGCGGTCGGCGCCCAGATGGTCGCGGCCGGTCGGCAGCGTGATCTCGCTGCACAGGTTCGAGGTCGTGACCTTGAGGCCGAGGTCGCGGTGGTGCTTGGGCATCGCCTTGTTCACCGCGTCGATGAAGATGATGTAGGGCTCGCCGGTCGCGAGACGGGTCTCGACCAGCTTCTGGAACAGCGAGCGCGCGTCGACGGTGCCGCGCTCCGACCCGTCGCGGGGCGAGCGCAGCATGAACTCGGCCCCGTCGCGCACCGCCTGCATGAACTCGTCGGTGACGAGCACGCCGTGGTGCAGGTTCAGCGCCTTGCGGTTGAAGTCGCCGCTCGGCTTGCGGATCTCCAGGAACTCCTCGATCTCCGGATGCGAGATGTCGAGGTAGCAGGCCGCCGACCCGCGGCGCAGCGAGCCCTGGCTGATCGCCAGCGTCAGGCTGTCCATCACCCGGACGAAGGGGATGATGCCGCTGGTCTTGCCGTTGAGCCCGACCGGCTCGCCGATGCCGCGCACGCGGCCCCAGTAGGTGCCGATGCCGCCGCCGCGGCTTGCCAGCCAGACGTTCTCGTTCCACGTGCCGACGATGCCCTCGAGGCTGTCATCGACGCTGTTGAGATAGCAGCTGATCGGCAGGCCGCGGCCGGTCCCGCCGTTGCTGAGCACCGGCGTCGCGGGCATGAACCACAGCCGCGAGATGTAGTCGTAGACCCGCTGCGCGTGCTCGCCGTCGTCGGAATAGGCTGCGGCGACGCGGGCGAACAGGTCCTGGTAGCTTTCGCCGGGGAGCAGGTAGCGGTCGCGCAGCGTCTCCTTGCCGAACTCGGTCAACAGCTCGTCGCGCTTCGCATCGGTCTTGATGTCGAAACGCGGCGCATGGACCGCCTTCGTGCTCGAAGTGGTGACCGCAACGTCGTCGCTCGGAACTTCAGAGCCGTGTGAAAAATCCATTGCGCTTCCCCGTCCTTCATCGGTCCGCCCAAGGACCGTTTGTTCGCCAAACGTTCGACTCGGTGCCATGGTCCGGCATCCTAGCCGTTTTCGCGCTTCGCGGGGGCTTTTCTCAGTCTCGCCCCTGTGGAAATCGGGGACGAGTCGGCCCATCGCCGGAATATAGGCATTCCGGCGCGGAAACACCAGTGATTGAGGTATTCCCCCCTCGCGCTACCACCTATTGTGCCTCATCCGAATTTGGATGCAAGCCGGTAAATGCGGGTTAACGCAATTTTTCCTGTGGATTTGCGCACGGAGATCGAGACGCTGCGGATGAACCGACGCGTCGCGACCGTTACTTGATCTCAGGGGTTCACTGAAAAAGGATGCCGCATGCCTGAATTCGTCCGCCGTGCTTTTATCGCCGCCTGCCTCGGTGCAGCGACGGCGGGGGCGGCCACGGCGCAATTGCTGCCGAGCGTCTCCGTCCCCGGCCTTCCGCCGATCGGACCGGCGACCGGCAACCTGCCCGTGGTAGGGCCGGTCATCGACTCCGTCCTGGCTGGTCCGCAGGCCCGGCAGGTGATCGCGCCGACGCTGGACAGCGTCTCCGGGCTGCCCCGCGACGTCGCCGACTCGGGCGCCGCGACCCTCCTCGAACTGCGGCGGCTCCGCTTGCGCGAACTCATCCGGCAATATCCGCGCGAGCTCGAAGCGGACCCGGCGGGGCAACCCGTCCGGCGCGGAGTGCTCATCGCCGTCGATCCCGACATGCAATCGCTCCAGCTCGCCGCTCGCGCCGGCTTCGCCATCCTGGCCGACGAGACGGACCCAGAGCTCGCGCTGCGGACGGTGACGCTGGCGGTGCCGCGCGGCATGTCGGCGCGCGAGGGCCTCAAGCGCCTCCATGCCGACGCTCCGGCGATCCAGGCCGATTTCGACCATGTCTTCGAGCCGGCGGGAGGCTCGCTGATCCCGATCGCCGGCGCACCGGCCGCCGGCGGGGCGCGTGGGCGCGGTCCGTTGATCGGCATCGTCGACGGGGGCGTCGCCTCGCACCCATCGCTGGCCGGCGCGCGGATCGAGCAGAATGGCTTTGCCGGCAAGGCGCGCCCGACCGGTCACGGAACCGCGGTGGCATCGCTGATCGTCGGGGATCAGGCGCCTTTTCGCGGTGCGGCGCGTGGGGCTTCGCTGCTGGTCGCCGACGTCTACGGCGGATCGCGCGCGGCGGGTTCGGCCACCGTTATCGCGCGCGCGTTGAGCTGGCTCGCGTCGCGGCGGCCGGCCGTGATCAACATCAGCCTGGTCGGGCCGCGGAACCTGCTCGTTCAGCGGGCGGTCAACGCCGTGCGTGCCCGCGGGATCAACATCGTCGCCGCGGTCGGCAATGACGGGCCGGCGGCTCCTCCGCAGTTCCCGGCGTCCTATGCCGGCGTGGTGGCGGTGACGGCGGTCGACGCGCGCGGCCGCGCACTTCCCGAGGCCGGCCGGGCCGCACACCTCGATTTCGCGGCGCCCGGCGCCGACATGGCGGCGGCCCTGCCGGGGCGAGGTTATACCCGGGTACGCGGGACCAGCTTCGCGGCGCCCTTCGTCAGCGCACGGCTCGCGCTTCGGGGATCTCCCCAGCAGCTTGCCGCCGAGGCGAGGCCCGGCAAGGGCCGCGTCGGCCGCGGGATAATCTGCGGCGAATGCCGGATCGAGCCCAAGGCCGTCAGAGCGCGCTGATCCGGATGAACCCCGCGACTGCGGTCGTTAGCAGGTCAGGAGGGACCGCTCGGGGACCTTCCAGACTTGCAAGGAGAATAACATGTTGAAGACCATTCTTGCCGTCGGTGCAGCATTCGGCATTGCCGCCGCGCCGGGACACGCCCAGTTGCTCGGCGGCGTGACCGGAACAGTCAACGGCGCGCTGGGCGGCACGGTCAACGGGACGGTCAACGGGCTGGTCAACGGCGCTGTCGGGGGTGCGCTGAATGGCGCCGGCAATATCGACGGGTCGCTTGGCGGCTCGGGCTCCATCGCCGACAGCGTCAACGGCATTGCAGGCAGCGTCTCGACCGCCGGCGGCGGCGACGGCCGCGCTGACGGCTCGGCCGAGATCGGTCTCGCGGGTATCGTGACCGGCACCGCTCAGGGTGCAGGCAACCTCGCCGGAAGCGTCACCGGCGCAGCCAACGGCGCGGGCAACCTCGCCGGAAGCGTCACCGGCGCAGCGAGCGGCGCGGGCAATCTCGCCGGAAGCGTCGCGGGCGCCGCCAACGGCGCGGGCAATCTCGCGGGCAGCGTCACGGGCGCAGCGAGCGGCGCGAGCAACCTCGCCGGCTCCATCGAAGGCTCCGGCGATGGCAACGCGTCGAGCGGCAAGGGCTTGTCCCTCGGGCTCGCGACGCCGCCGCAACAGCCGGTGACAATCGACGCCAACGGCCGCGGGTCGGCAAGCGGCAACGCCAATGCACAGCGGCGCGACGGCAGGCTGTCCGCGAACGGCTCGGCTAGCGCCGACGCGAGCGCCAGCGCCAGCGCGAACAACTAAGCGCCGGCAACGGCGCCAACCTGGCCCGCCGCACGTCGCTGCGGCGGGCCTTCCGTTACAGCTGCAGAGGATCGTGGCGTCGCGGCTAGGAAGGTGCCGTCAGGCCGCGCGGCAATAGGCCGCGACGACGCGTTCGGTGAGGGCGGCGCAGTCCGCGCCGGCAAAGGGGAACGAGCCCTCAAGCGCGGCCCGGACCTCGGGCGCCAGAAGCTGCTGCAACCGCCGCCTGGCCCGGTGCAGGCGCGTCTTGACCGTCGCTTCGACCAGGTCGAGCGCGGCGGCCGTTTCCTCGACGCTCATCCCCTCGATCTCGCGAAGCACGAAGACGAGGCGGAACTCGACGGGGAGCCGCTCCACCGCGTCTTCGAGCAGACCCCGGATCTGCGCTCGGCCGTAGCCGGCGTCGGGCGAGGCGACATTCGACCCGCGCATGAGTTTCTCCCGATATTCGTCGAGGACGCTGACCGACAGGCTTTCGAGCCGGGCGCGCCGGCGCTTGGCGGCGCGTCGCCGCATCAGCGCCTCGTTGACCGCAATCCGCGTCAGCCAGGTGGACAGTGACGAACGCCCCTCGAAGCGGTCGATCGCGTCGAAAGCCTTGAGATAGGCCGACTGGACGGCATCCTCGGCTTCCTCGCGATCGCGCAGGATGCTCCACGCCGCGCGGAACAGCCGCTGGTTGTTGCGCATGGTGAGGACGCGGACCGCGGCCGGGTCGCGCTGCGCGACGAGCCGGGCGAGGCCGGGGTCGTCGAGAGACTCATAGTCCCGCTTGGGAAGTGCCGCCATGCCTTGCCGCTCCTCTAGCGCTCGCCGCAACCGTTAATCGAGGCGAGCAGTTCACGCCTAAGATCGGGATCGGACTTGAAATCTCCAAGCCAGCATTTGGTCACCATCGACACGCCGTGCTGATTGACGCCGCGCGTCGCCATGCAGCCGTGGGCCGCCTCGATGACGACCGCGACGCCCTTCGGCTTCAGCGCCTCGTTCAGCGCGTCGGCAACCTGGTTGGTGAGACGCTCCTGAAGCTGCAGGCGCCGCGCATAGGCGTCGACGACCCGCGACAGCTTGGAAATGCCGACGACGCGCCCATTGGGCCGGTATGCGACATGCGCCTTGCCGACGATCGGCGCCAAATGGTGCTCGCAGGTCGACACCAATGGGATATCGCGGAGCAGCACGGTGTCGTGATAGCCTTCGGCTTCGTCGAACACGCGGTCGAGCAGCGTCTTCGGATCCATGCCGTATCCGGAGAACCATTCGCGATAGGCGCGGGCGACCCGCGCCGGCGTGTCGCGAAGTCCCTCCCGGTCGGGATCGTCGCCAGCGGCGACAATCAGCGCCCGGACGGCTTCCTCGATCGGAATCGAGCGCGGCGCCCTGGCCGGGGCGAACTCGTCCGGATCGTCGGGCCGAGAGGCCGGAAATGCAGTGAACTCGCTAAGCTCCACGAACGCCTCCGCAGTCATTGTGCA
Organism: Sphingomicrobium sp.; assembly: GCA_035281125.1. GTDB lineage: Bacteria > Pseudomonadota > Alphaproteobacteria > Sphingomonadales > Sphingomonadaceae > Sphingomicrobium. Next base: position 6,994 of record DATEEM010000097.1, read on the forward strand.
GCTTTGATGCCGGCGGATTCGCTTGGTTCCCGCGCCGCGACAGCTTGGCGCTCCAGACGGCGCGCGTCCTTCAGAATGTCGAGATCCCGTCCGACCCCGGCTGAGGCGCGATGCGTGTCGCCCGCATAATAGCGGACGATGAATTCGCCTGCCCCGAGGTCGCCGTCGATCTCGGAACGGTCCCAGCCGCGGCCGTTGCCGACGTAGCGCAACGAGACGCCGAACTGCTCGGTCCAGAAGAACGGCACCGCGTCGAAGCGATTGCGTCGGCCGAGCATGTTGGCCGCGGCGACCTCCCCCTGGCGCTGGGCATGAACCCAATGCTCGATCCGCGTCGGCTCGCCGGTGACCGGGTCGGGATAGGCGGCGATGTCGCCGGCGGCGAACACGCCAGCGTGGCAGGTTTCGAGGAATTCGTCGACCGGGACAGCGCCATCGCCGGGTATGCCGGCGGCGCGCGCCAGCTCGGCGCGGGGGCGGACGCCGACGCCGACCAGGACGAAATCGGCCTCCAGCGTCTCGCCGCTGGCTAGGTGCACGTCGCGGCCGTCGAGTGCTGAGGCCACCGTGCCGAGGCGGAAGGCGACGCCGTTGCGCTCGTGCAGGCCCTGCAGCCAGCGCCCGACATCGCCGCCGAACGCCTGCTCGAACGGCACGTGCTCGGGCGCGACGACGGTCACCGAAACGTCGCGCTTGCGCAGCGCCGCGGCGGCTTCCATGCCGATGAAGCTGGAGCCGACGACCACAGCCCGCGCGCCCGGCTTCGCCTGCGCCGCGATCGCCGTCGCGTCGGCGAGCGACCGCAAGGTGAAGACGTTGGCGCCGCCGAAGCCAGGACAGCGCAGCGGGTTCGGCTCGGAGCCCGTGGCCAGCAACAAGCGGTCGTAGGCCAATTCCTGGCCCGACCCGGTGCGTACGCGGCGCGCGGCGACGTCGATCTGCTCGACCTCCACGCCGAGACGGAGCTCGACGCGATTGGCCTCGTACCAGTCCGGGCTCCGCAGCGGCAGCCATTCGGCCGGCGCGGTGCCGGCGAGAAAGTCCTTGGACAGATTGGGACGATCACACGGCGGGTCGCGGTCGGCGCTGAGCATGGTGATCGTTCCGCCGTAGCCGAGGCGGCGCAAGGCGTTGGCGCAGGCGACGCCGGCGGCGCCCCCACCGACGATGACGACATTCCGCACGTCGCTTTCGACCCGGGCGTCCGCCGCCGCGTCCCCCATCTTCCCGCGAACGAAGATCAGGCCGTCTTCGACCTCCACCTCCCACCGGGCGAGCGCGTCCATGGCGGGGGCACGCAGCGCCGCGCCGGTTCGCAGGTTGAAGCAGGCGTGGTGCCACGGGCAGCGGACCGTCTCGCCGTCGAACAGGCCCGTTGCCAGGGGCGCCCCGTAATGCGTGCAGGCGCCGCTCACGGCGGCGAACCTGGCGCCGAAGCGCGACAGCAGGACGGGATCGTCGCCGACGCGGCCGCTCAGGGTCTCGCCATCGGCAAGGTCAGCGATCGGAATGCCCGTCGAGAAGTCCGGACCGGAAGCCGCACCGTGCGCGCCCATGAATCTCTCCTTCCTGACATTGGATGCCGGCCGTCACGGGATGTTCCCGGGAGTTGGGCAGAGACATCGCAATCGGCGTTTACATTCTGGCAGCCACTCGCTGTTACGCCTTGTCTCGGCGAGCCATGGCTACGGTCCCGACCCCTCCAGACGATGCGGCGTTCGCCGAGCGCCGCGCCTATCCGCGGGCCGAGGTCGCTCTGCCGGCGCTGCTCCAGGCCGGACGAGATCGGCATGCCGTGCAGCTGCTCGACTTGTCCGCCGGAGGGGCGAAGCTCGACTGCCTCGTGCCCCTCGCAGTCGGGACGGCGGTCACGCTCGATTGCGGCACCCTCGCGCGGACTGCGGTGGTCCGGTGGCGAAACGCGAACCTGGTCGGCGTGTGCTTCGACAGCGAGCTCGAGGCACGCGAGATTTCGGCGTTGATCGATCGCTCCAACGCGCTCACCGCATGGCGCAAGACGCGCGAATAGCCGGCTTGCGGCGCCAGAGTTGCGAAGGTTCGCGATCCGCTTCAATCTGATGCGATGGTCAGACAGCTGATTGCCGCTGCCGCATTGATGCTGAGCGCGGCCGCATCGGCCCAGCCCGCCACCTTGCCCTTCACGCTGAAACAGCTCGGTCCCGGCGTTTACGCCGCGATCGACGGGCCCGAGCGCAAGGCCGGATCCAATGCCGGCTTCGTGATCGGCGACGAGGGCGTGCTGGTGGTCGACGCCTTGTTCACGCCCGAGGCAGCCCGGGCGCTGGTCGGCGAGATCCGGCGCATCACGCCCAAGCCAATCCGCTACCTCGTCAACACCCATTACCACGCCGACCACACCGGCGGGGACCAGGTGCTGCGCGACGCCGGCGCGACGATTATCGCCCACAAGAACGTGCGCGGCTGGGTGCGGGCGAACAACATCAACTTGTTCGGCGACCGCATCACGCCCGAGCTGAAGACGCGGATCGAGGCGCTGCCGCTGCCCGACGTCACGACCAACAAGGATCTCGTCGTGTGGCTCGGGTCGCGCAAGGTGCTGGTGCGGAGCGTGCTCGGGCACACCGGCGGCGACCTCGTGGTCGAAGTGCCGGACGCGAAGGTGCTGTTCACCGGCGACATGCTGTGGCGCAAGGTCGCGCCGAACCTGATTGATGGGTCGGTCAGCGAATGGCTCGCAACCACGGGAGCATTCGCGCTTCTTCCTGACGCTGGTCCGATGCGCTTCGTGCCGGGGCATGGCGACATCGCGGACCGAAGTGACGTGATCCGCTTCGGTGCCTATCTGGCTCACCTGCAAGTTCTCGTGAGCAGAGGCCGTTCGTCGAAGCTTCAGGGCGACGCCCTGGTTCAAGCGGTGGCTGCCGAGATTCGCGCGCTCTATGCCGACTGGACGATCAGCGACCGCGCGATCGCCGCCGAGGTGGAATATATGGACCAGGAGCTGGCCGGGACGAAGAAGCGCCCGGTGCCGGCCGCGGACTGAACCTAGGTCTTGCGCCGGTCGCCGCCCTTGCGGCGGTCGTTCGGCACCGGCAGGTTGAGCTTGCGCCGCTCGCCCTTGCGGCGGTCTCCCTGGCGCCGGTCCCCGCCGCTGGCGGGCTGGCCGCTGCCGAGATGACCGGCTTCGAGGTGGACGGAATCGGCGCCCGGATCGAGGCTCTTGAGCCGGGATTTCGCCGCGGCGGCGACCAGTGTCATGTGGGTGCGCACGAACTCGCGGCGGTTCTCCTCGGACATCGCCTCGGCGCGGTCGCGCGGCAGCGCCAGGAATGCCTCGATCGCTTCGCGCGAGACCGAGATCCCGCGAAGCTTCCCTTCGAGCCAGATGTCCACGACGGTGCTTTCGCCGATCGACCGAACCGAATCGTTTTCCATAGCCCCGCACTCCAACGCTCACGACAACCCGACGCTTTTAGCAGGGACTGCAGCCCGCGCCATCCGTGGAGCAGCGGGTTTGAACTGGAACTGCGCGAGGCGTAACCAACAGCCATGCGGCGATGGTTCCGGGAGCGCTATCTCGACCTGCTCGGGTCGATTTACATCTACAACGAGCATCGCGGCTACACCGCGCTCGACCGCGTGCTCGAGGCGGTTCGTGCGCGATCGCCCGGCGATCATGCGTTCATCGCCGCGATCGAGAAGCATCGCGCCGACGAGCGCAAGCATTATCTGATGTTCCGCCGGTGGTACGAGAAGCGCGGGCAAATGCCGCTCTACGTCGACCGCACCTGCGGGCATATTGACCGCTTCGTCGAGATCATGTTCCGATCGACCATCGACCGGCTCGACACGCAGGCGGTGATCGACGACGACCGCCTGTTCGAGAAATTGTGCCGAGTCATCTCGCTGACCGAAAAGCGCGGGTACCGGCAGGTCGAAATCCTGCTCGACCACCCGCTCGTCAAACACGACCCGGGCCTGATGAAGATCTTCAGGGTGGTCGAACGCGACGAGCCCGACCATTGGGCACCCTATGACCGCTGGCTGAGGGCCAACGGCAAGCGCGAGCCGCAATGGTGGGAACGCGCGATCGACACCTTCATCCATTCCGAACTGCTGCTCGTGAAGCTTCCGATCCTGTTCCTCAACCTGCGCATGCCGCGCCGCACGCACTGGGCCGACGAACCGGCAGCTGCGCCGAGCTGATGAGCGACGCTGCGCGGGTCGGGCAAGGCTGGGCGAAGCGCCTGATTTCACCACGGGCCGGATGGATGCTCGCCCGGAACACGCTGGTCAGCTGCGGCGCGTTCCTGTTCGACCTCGCGCTCCTTTGGGCGCTGGTCGAGCATGGCGGGATGGACAAGGTGCTCGCCGCTGCGCTCGCCTTCATCGCCGCAACGAGCCTGCATTATGTCTTCGGCCGCACCTGGATCTTTCGCGGAAGCGACCGCGGCGTCGCGTCCGGCTATGCTTTGTTCCTGGTCAACGCCGTGGTCGGACTGGCGATCACCATCGTGCTGTTCGCGGCGATGATCCGCTGGACGCCGATCAACTATCTGGTCGCGCGCGTGCTGGTTTCGGTCGTCGCGGGTCTCGCCGTCTTCCTGCTCAACGCGGTGCTCAACTTCCGCCGGCTTTGACGGCGCGTCGCGGGAGCGCGGTTTGCCTGAAATCGCAAACGGCTCGACTTGGCATTTAAAACCGGTTTACAATGGGGGACAGGCCGTTGGCCTAAACGAAACAGGGGCAGAACGACATGAAACGCTATTTGCTTGCCGCGGCGGCGACCGCCGCTCTCGCTGCATCGCCGGCGGCCGCGCGGGACAATTCGGCATATTTCGGCATCGAAGTCGGCCCGATGTGGGTCAACGATTCAACCGTCTCGACCGACTTCGGCGACGGCAGCGACTTCTTCGATGTCGATCACAAGATCGGGGTCGATGGCGACCTCATCGCCGGTTACGATTTCGGCATCATCCGCGCCGAAATCGAAGGCGCCTACAAGTGGGCCAAGCACGACGAATATAGCGACGACACCGAGTCCATCGGGGCCGACGGCCACTCGCGCGCTTACTCGCTGATGGCCAATGCGCTGATCGACCTGGGCAACAACGAACAGGTCAACTTCTACGCGGGCGGCGGCGTCGGCATCGCCTGGGTGCGCCAGCGCTTCAGCGTCGAGGGCGACAGCGACAGCTTCTCGATCAAGGACAGCGGGCTCGCGTGGCAGATCATCGCCGGCGTCCGCGCTCCCGTGTTCCGTCACTTCGACGTCGGCCTGAAGTACCGCTACTTCGACGCGGGCCGCATCCGCGACGACTTCGACGATGACAGCATCCGCAGCAGGTTCCGGTCGCACAGCGTCCTCGCGAGCCTGATCTACAACTTCGGTGAGGTTGCGGCTCCGCCGCCGCCCCCGCCTCCGCCGCCGCCGCCCCCGCCGCCTCCGCCGCCGCCTCCGGCGACGCAGACGTGCCCGGACGGCTCGGTGATCCTGGCGACGGACGCCTGTCCGGCCCCGCCGCCGCCGCCGCCGCCGCCCGAGCCGGAGCCGGTGCGCGGGTAACGCGGACTCATGAGGTAACCGCAGGGGCGGCGGAGAAATCCGCCGCCCTTTTTCTTTACCGCGGCGGCAGCACGACCCGAAGTGCGCCCGGACGGATCCGATAATCCAGCGGCGGCTCCGGGTGCGCGACCTCGCCGTCGAGCGAGACGGCGAGGCGGCTGCGATGGCTGTCGACCCGCAATTTCTCGACGTCGTCGATCCGCACCAGATCGTCGGGACGGCTGCGGTCGAACAGGGCGCGGAGACTCGCGGCGATCAGTCCGCGGCGCGTCTTCTTGCGCATCACCAGGACGCAGAGCCGGCCGTCGTCGAGGCTCTCGCGCCGGCCCGGGGCTCCGATGTCGATCCGGTAATCATTATTGCCGACGAACAGCAGCGGCGTCTCGACCCGGCCCTGGCGCTCGTCGTTGACCGTCAGCGTCAAACGCCGGTGCCCAAAGCGCGCCAGGGTTCGGATCGACGCCAGGACCATGGCCAACTTCTTGCTTCGGCCGAGCCGTGAGCGCTGGAGCTCGCGATCGATGACCATCAGCGGGTAGAGGCCGATCGCGCTGTTGTTGATGAACACGCGGCCATTCATCTCGCCGATGTCCACATCCCGCACTTCGCCGTTCGCGATGACCGCCGCCGCTTCATCGAGCTCGACGGGGATGCCTAGATCGCGCGCAAAATGGTTGAGAGTCCCCAATGGAAGGAGCGCGAGCGCGGTTTTTGTCCCGGCCAAAGCGGAGGCGGCCGCGGCCATTGTCCCGTCCCCGCCGCCGACGATGACTATCGGGTCGCCGCGCTGCGCCAACGCGCGGCAGCGTTCGGCGAATTCGCTACCGCCGATCACCTCGATCACGGCGCCAATCCCCGCTTGGTCGAGCGCTTCTGCCACGGTGGCGCGAATGTCGGGGTCGCGCGACGCCGCGCCGCCCTGCCGGTTGATAAGAGCCACCACGTTCGTCACGCGGCGCTCAACGCTTCCGGTGCCCGGAGGTCCCCCGAAGCCTGGCGGGCCTCAGTCGGCCGGGCCGATCCGGAATGCGGCGAGCTTGTTGCCGTCGAGGTCGCGGAAATAAGCGCCGTAGAAGGCTTGCGGTCCTTCCTCGCCGCGCACGGCCGGCGGGCCTTCGCAGCGCGCGCCAAGCTCGATCGCCTTGGCGTAAAGCGCGTCCACCTTAGCCCGGCTGTCGCAGGCGATCGACGCCATATTGCCGTTCCCGGCCGTCGCCGCGTTGCCGTCGTAAGGCTTGCATATGGCAAGGCCCGGGCGCCCGAGGCTGGTCCCGTACATCGTAAAATTGTCACCGAACTCCATGATCCGGCCCGCGCCGATCACCGGCATCAGCGCATCGTAGAAGCCGCGCGCCTTCTCGAGGTCGTTGCTGCCGACCGTGACGTAGCCAATCATCGCTTCGCTCCCTCGACTTTGAGATTTTCCTCGTCGCCCGTGCAGGGGCCCACCCGACGCCCCTCGGCTCGACCCTTCATCGACATTCCGCCGCCCGGGCCGCTGATATTCATCGCCACGCTCGCCGCATAGCTGTCGGCGGAATAGGTCCCGGTGCGCGTCATGGTCATGGTCCCGCCCTGCCCGGCGTCGCAGCGCATCACCGCGTCGATCTTGCCGCCGGCCATGTCGAAGCGTTCGAAACGACAGTTCGCGCGATCGTTGCCGGTGAAGAACTTCTCGCCCGGCCGCTTCGCTTCGTCCGGGCTCACGCAATAATCGAAGGTGACGTTCTGCTGGCGGGTCATCGCCCCTTTCATCCGCTCTTTGGTCGCCGCCGGCATTCCGGGGATGTCGACGTCGTCGATCATCACCTTGCTCTCCCAGCGGCCGGGATTGATCGTTGCGCCGCCAACCTGGGCGGCGACGTCTTCGACGCTGACGTTCGTCTCGTGGATCTCGGGGGCGCGATCGCACCCGACAAGCGCCGCCGCGAACGCGAACAGGATCATTGCATGTTTCATGGCGACTCCCCTGGCTCCTGCGGCCGATGTGCACGAACTGCGCGCCGTTCGAAAGAGTGTCGCCCCGCCGCGCTTCACCTATTCGACGATTTGGAGAGTTCGTTGAACCGGGGCGGCTTAACCGCCATTTGTAAACCTTATGGCGATTCAAATCCGCACCTCGCTCGCCGAGCCGGAAACGACCGGCTTCGTGCCGCACAAGCCGGCCCGACCCGAGAAGGCGGAAGGGGGGCAGCGGTTCAGGATTGTCTCCGATTACGAGCCGGCCGGCGACCAGCCGCAGGCCATAAAGGAGCTCGTCGAAGGCGCTGAGGCCGGTGAGAAGAGCCAGGTCCTGCTTGGAGTCACCGGCTCGGGCAAGACCTTCACCATGGCCAAGGTCATCGAGACCCTGCAGCGACCCGCGCTGGTGATCGCACCCAACAAGATCCTCGCCGCCCAGCTCTACGGCGAGTTCAAGAGCTTCTTCCCCGACAATGCGGTCGAATATTTCGTCAGCTATTACGACTATTACCAGCCCGAGGCCTACGTTCCGCGCACCGACACCTACATCGAGAAAGAAAGCTCGGTGAACGAGGCGATCGACCGCATGCGCCACTCGGCGACGCGCTCGCTGCTGGAACGCGACGACGTGATCATCGTCGCCTCGGTCTCCTGCCTCTACGGCATCGGCTCGGTCGAGACCTATTCGGCGATGACCTTCAGCCTCAAGAAGGGCGCGAGCGAGGACCAGCGCGAGGTCATCCGCAAGCTCGTCGCGCTCCAGTACCGGCGCAACGACCAGGCGTTCGCCCGCGGCAATTTCCGGGTGCGCGGCGACAGCCTCGAGATTTTCCCCTCGCACTATGAGGACATGGCGTGGCGGGTGAGCTTCTTCGGCGACGAGATCGAGGAGATCAGCGAGTTCGACCCGCTGACCGGAAAGACCATCGCGTCGCTCGACGGCATCAAGGTCTATGCCAACTCGCACTATGTGACGCCCGGTCCGACGCTGAAGCAGGCGATGGAGGCGATCCGCCACGAGCTCGCCGAGCGGCTGAAGGAGCTACATGCCGAGGGGCGTTTGCTCGAGGCACAGCGGCTCGAGCAACGCACCAACTTCGATCTCGAGATGATCGCCGCGACCGGCAGCTGCGCCGGCGTCGAAAATTATTCACGCTTTCTTACCGGCCGCCTTCCCGGCGAACCGCCCCCGACGCTTTTCGAATATCTCCCCGACAATGCGCTGCTGTTCATCGACGAGAGCCATCAGACGGTGCCGCAGATCGGCGCGATGGCCCGCGGCGACCATCGCCGCAAGATCACGCTCGCCGAATATGGGTTCCGCCTGCCCAGCTGCATCGACAACCGTCCGCTGCGCTTCAACGAATGGGACGCGATGCGCCCGCAGACGACCTTCGTCTCGGCGACGCCCGGCCC
>DATEEM010000098.1:0-5010 GCA_035281125.1 Sphingomicrobium sp.
CCCGAGGCGGCGCGCGTCGGCGGCGCGTGCCTGCGCGACCATGGCGGCGCGGGCCCGCCGGCGGTGCTGATTCCGTCGCTGATCAATCCGCCGCGCATCCTCGACCTCGATGCCGAAGTGTCGCTCGCCGAAGCGATGACCCGAATGGGGCGCCGCGTCCTGCTCCTCGATTGGGGGCCGGCCGAAGAGCGAAAGGATCTGAGTGTCGCCGGGCATGTCGAGGAATTGCTGCGACCGTTGCTGCGCAGCATCGGCGAGCCCGCGGCGCTGATCGGCTATTGCCTCGGGGGGACGATGGCCGTCGCCGCCGCCAACCTCGAACCGTGCGAGCGCGCGGCCACGCTCGCCGCGCCGTGGAACTTCGCGCTTTATCCGGAAAGCTCGCGAAGCGCGCTCGGCGAGATGTGGCGGGGCTCCGAAGCGGCGGCACGACGGCTCGGAGCCTTGCCGATGGAGGTGCTCCAGGCGGCTTTCTGGGCGCTCGATCCCGAGCGGACGGTCGGGAAGTTCGCCGCGTTCGCCCGGCTCGACCCGGCGAGCCGCGAAGCACGGCGTTTCGTCGCGCTCGAGGACTGGGCGAACGAGGGCGAGCCCCTGCCCTACCCGGCGGCGCGGGAGCTGATCGAGGATTTGTTCTGCAGCGACGCCCCGGGCGCCGGCCGATGGCGCGTGGGCGGCCGTCCGGTCGACGACGCGCTGGACGTTCCGACGCTCCACCTCACCGCCGGCCGCGACCGCATCGCCCCCGCCGATACCGCTCCGGCGGGCCAGGCCGTCTGCATCGCCACCGGCCATGTCGGGATGATCGTCGGTTCGGCGAGGACCCAGTTGCACGAGATGCTCGGCGCGTTCCTTGACCCCGCTTGCCGCTAATCCCAGCTAAGGCTAAGCGGCCAGCCCACGCACCCGTAGCTCAGCTGGATAGAGCGTTGCCCTCCGAAGGCAAAGGCCACAGGTTCGAATCCTGTCGGGTGCGCCACTGCCTTGCAGTGGCCAGCCAATTTCTCTCTTGGAACTGGCTCCGCCGGGGCAAGTTCGAAAGCTGGCGGCCAAGCGGAGGAGTTGCTTTTGGCGACGGAGGTAAGCACTGCCCGGCTCGACCCTCCGGTCGACAGCGATCGCGACCACCTCCTCGGGACTCCGGACGCGCCGATCACCTTGGTCGAATATGGCAGTTACGCCTGCCCGCATTGCCGCGCGGCGCACAACCGCGTCATCGATCTTCGTGACCAGCTCGGGGACCGGCTCGCGCACGTCTTCCGGCACCGTCCGCTGCCTGGAAACGACCTTGCGCGGCGCGCGGCCGAGCTGGCCGAAAGCGCCGCCGAACAGGGGAAATTCTGGAAAGCCCACGTCGCGCTGATGACGCGCTCCGACGAGCTGCAGGAAAGCGACCTCGAGGAGATCCGGCGGGAGCTCGACCTGCCGCCGCCGTCCAGCGCCCCGGCCAAGCGCGCAAGGCAGCGAGTTCGCGCCGATGAGAAAAGCGCCAAGGCGAGCGGCGTGCTGGTCACGCCAGCATTCTTCATCAACGGGCGGCGCTACGACGGGCCGTGGGACGACGTGTCCTTCGCAGACGCCCTGTTCGGCGCGCTCGGCTACCGCGTGCGAGCCGCGGCGCTCGATTTCGTCAATTGGACCCCGTCCTCAGGGCTTCTGCTGCTTTTCGCGGCCATCCTCGCCGTCTTGCTCAGCAATAGCGGGCTCGGCCCGGCACTCGCGAACTTCTGGCAGACTGAAGCCGGCGTCATATGGGAAGGCGGCGGGTTCACCCTGCCGCTGATCCGCTGGGTGAACGACGGCCTGCTGACCATCTTCTTCCTCGTCGTCGGCCTCGAAATCAAACGGGAGTTCACGGTCGGGCATCTGGCCAATCGCCGGCTTGCCGCCATGCCGGTCGCGGCCTCGCTCGGGGGGATGTTCGTGCCGGCAGCGACCTATTTGCTGTTCGTCCCCGCCGGCCCCTGGACCAACGGCTGGGGCGTTCCGATCGGCACCGACACGGCTTTCGCGGTCGCCTTGATCGCGGCGATGGGCCAGCGGGTCCCGATCGAGCTCCGCATCTTCCTGACCGCCGCGGCGATCGTCGACGACATCGGCGCCATTCTCGTCATCGCCTTTTTCTACTCGGACGGGCTGCAGTTCGGATATCTGGCTGCGGCCCTGCCGATCCTTGTCTTGCTCGGCGCGCTTAACCGGGCGGCCATCTACCGAGTCACGCCCTATGCGATCCTCGGCCTCGTCTTGTGGGTCCTGGTCCACCAAGGCGGCGTCCACGCCACCGTTGCGGGCGTTCTCCTGGCCTTGTTCATCCCGACCCGGCCGCCCCCCGATTACCAGGCGCTGATGGTCCAGGCGGACGCCATTGTCGCGAGCGAGGTTCAGCGAAGCGACTTCGAGATGCGCCATACGCTGTCGAACCGGTCGCTACAGGCGATCGAGGCAATCCACGACCGGCTCGAGTCCCCAGCCGCGCGCCTCCTCCGTCACGTCGAAATCCGATCGAGCTACGTCGTCCTGCCGATCTTCGCGTTCGCCAATGCCGGCGTGGCGTTCGTCCCCGGGCTCCTCGACGGCAAGGGCGGGCTCGTAACCGCGATTTCGGCCGGGCTGTTGATCGGCAAGCCGTTGGGCCTGGCCGGAGCGTCCTATGCTGCGGTCCGCATGGGCATTGCGCGCAAGCCGGAGGCTTATAGCTGGACCCAGGTCGTCGGCGCGGGCTGCCTCGCCGGCATCGGATTCACCATGTCGCTGTTCATCGCCGGCGAGGCGTTCCCCGTCGCGGCCGACTTCAACGCGGCGAAGATCGCCATTTTCGCGACGTCGGCGATCGCCGCGATCCTGGGGGTGGCGATCCTGTGGTGGGCCGGTCGCGAGCGGCGGGCGAATCAGACGTCCGCGTCGACCGGAACGATCAGCACGTCGCGCTGAGCGTCGCGGATGACCTCCGCGGTGACGCTGCCGACAAGGACGCGCTCGAACCCTTTGCGCTGGTTCGTCCCAAGCACGATGAGGTCGCTGCCCGCCTGCCGCGCCGCTTCGAAAATCGTCCTCGCCGGCGTGCCCTTCATCGCAACCACCGCGAGGGTCGCCGGCGGCAGCCCGAGCTCTTCCGCGAGCGAGCGCAGATCCGCGTCGGCGGTCGCTCCCTCGGAAGCCACATATTGCGTCACCTCGTCGTCTTCCATCAGTGCGCGGCGCATCATCCCTTCGGCGGGCGCGTCGAAGGCGTGCATGATCGTGACATCGGTGAGGTCGAACAAGCCGAGCGACAGCGCCTTTCGCGCGGCGGACTTCGAGCCCGCGTCAAAATCCATGGCCAGCAGGGTCTTGCCGTGCCGGCCGGACGGCGGTTCGACGGCGATCAGCAACGGGTAGGTGCTGCGGTGAACGATACGCTCCGCAGTCGTCCCGACGAAAATGTCGCGCAAACGCCGTCGATGCGGCCCGATGACGATCAAGTCCGCGTCCAGCTCCTCGGCCGCGGACTGGATGCCGGCATAAGGGTCGTCGACCTTGACCCTCCAGTCGACATCGAGCCCAGCCTCGCCCATCGTCGCGCTCATCTCGGAGAGGAGGCTCAACGCAGCCTCGCGGCAGGTGTCGATCAAGCGCTCGCTTTGGTCACCGTCGACGACATGAACGAGAGTCAGCGGAACATTGACCTGCCGGGCGATGAGACTGGCGCGACCAAGCGCCCTGTCCGACCTGGTGGAGAAGTCCGTTGCAACCAGAATCCTGTGCACCCGCTCACCCCCTGTCGCCGCAGCCGCGCGGAGAGTCGTCTACGGACTTTGTCGCGCCGGGCCAAGGAGGGCGCGGGTCGGCACGCCGGGCGATTCAGCGTGATGCCGAGGCGATCTTCTGCGCGACGCAATCGGCCCGGCCGAGCGGCGGGGGCGCGTCCGGCCGGAGCGTAAGGCGGGGCGTGAGCTCGGTTAGCCGCCGGACGTACGCATCTGTGAACACCGTCGCGCATTTGCGGTTGAGGTGCGACCATTCGGGAAGGGTCAGGCCCTGCGCAGCCGGCAGGTCGTCGATGTGGACTCCGACGCTGCGCGTGTTGCGCAAGAGAACATCCCACCCCTTCGCCTTCGGTACCTGCGCTTCCTCATTCACGCGAAGCTGCGGTGCCGACGGCGGGCGGACGAACACCACCTCGCCGCCGCGGGCGCGGATCTTGTCGACCGCGGCCTTCGCCCGCGCGTGGCCCTTCGCGATCAGCTGCGGGGTGAATGGGAATTTCTCCTTGAATCCCTTCCAGGCCCAGCGCGTCCGCGCGGTGTAGAAGGGGTCGGTCTCGATCCGCGACCACAACCAGGTCGCGCGGTTCTCCCCGACTTCCGAAACCTTCCAGATGTCATGCTTCGGACCTTCGACGCCGGGACGGAAGTCCGGATCGAGCCGATGCGCGACGACGCTCAGCCGGTGATTGGAATCGAGGAAGGCGAGCCGGCGCTGGAGCATATGGTCGATCTCGATGCCGACACGTCCCGAGGGCGAGGTGAAATCGCCGCGCCGGCGGACATATTCGCCGTAGCCGTCGAACGGCTGGAAGAACATCGTGTCGGCGAGGCCGACCACCAGCACGCCGTAGAAATTCTCGTTGCCCGCGACGTCCTCAAGCAAGGTCAGGGCGCTGGTGCCGTGGATGGCGAGTTGGACCGGACGCTGGCCGGTCAGCGCCTCGAACCGGTCGAGGTCGGTGTCGAACAGGATGCGCGAATCGCCGACGATCGCGACCGCCGCGCTTTCCGAGCGGACGCGCTCCTTGACCCAAGCGACCTCGCTATTGTCGAGGTCGCCCGGGCGAAGCTCGAGCCGGCGGGCGTTCACTTCGAGCGCCGCGACACCTAGGACGAGGGCAACCGTCACGCCCACGATGATCCGGCCCCAGGGGTGGCTCGGGACGTCGCGGGTCGGCACGGGCTGCGCCTGGCCGGGGCGGTCCGATGCGGTCAGCCTCAGCCCCGCGGGAAGCGCGCCCTCACGCTGGACGATCCCGCGGGG